>CAYYSS010000080.1:0-9915 GCA_964474325.1 uncultured Nitrospirota bacterium | reverse complement strand
TTCCCGGTCAGGCTTCTTGATCGGGATTTTTTTCGAAGAAGACCGAAAACAAACGCGACGCGTTGCCCGAATATTCCGGGAAATTGTGACGAAAACAGCATCGGAAACACGTTGAATTAAATATCGCAGTCAGGTAGGCGAGATCCTCTGAATCGCCCACCATCATCCAACACGTGTTATTGAAAAAGAACCTTTCATTTCGGTCGAAATAGAACGGCATATCTATCGCTATATCCTGGTAAATGATCTTCGGCTTGCGGAAGTCTTCGTGATACGCGACTGTATCCTGTATTTCATACCATTCATAGGCACCCGGCTTGCGTCCGGTTCTTTCGCCTTGATTCCTTGGCCTCAATCTCGAAAAGTATTGCCCAAGGTGCTCCCTGATAACAGGGTATCGGTCGATATCGATTCCTCGCCGGGTAAAAATCATCCACGTCCCATCCCACGAATGCCCGTACCGTTCCACGAAGCGGCCCCGCAGAAGGGGGACGATGATCCCCTCGGCATGGGGCTCCCTTGAGAGGATTTCCTCGCGCCTTGCCGAATCGATATAGAAGGCCTCGTTCAGGCCGGTCTTGATCCCATAATTGATATTCAGCTTCCACTGCTCAAGCGGTGTTCCCTGGGCCTGGACGAAGTCCTTCACGCGCTGGCGCCCGGGCGAAAGCACGATCCAGGAATCCTTCGAGAGGTTCTTCCGGCGTATGGTGTTCGAGCGGAAATAGGCCTCCGGGTCGGTCATGGCGGCCCGGTCGTCGGCCGCATAGCAGACCTGCACGTCGCCGTCGGGCGCATCCTTCGACAGGCACGCCACACAGGTATAGGTGGTGGCGCTGCCAAAATTCTGGGCCATTCCGAAGTCGAACACGCTCTGGGTGTTTACGTCCTTGGCCAGCCAGGAGCGAAGCGCCTCGCCGTACTCCGCCCGCATCCACTTGTTCGAGGAGATGTAGCAGAGATGGCCCCCGGGACGAAGCAGTTCAGCGCCCCGCTCGTAGAAAAGGCAGTAGATGTCGCCCATGGCCGTATAGGTGCGGTAGCCCTGGTAGCGAAGCTCCTGTTTTCTCGCCTTCGGCAGTTTCTGGATCTGGATATAGGGCGGGTTTCCGATCAAGACGTTGAAGCCGTCTCGAAGCTCGGGAAAGAAGTACCGGACGTCGAAGAAGCGGACCGGAGCGTTCCGGAAGGCGAAGATGTTCCGGTAGCTCTCCCAGAGCGAGATCTCGTATTCGAGCTGCCCGGCCGCGGCGGCGTGTTTCTTCCGGTATGCCTGCCGGGCTTTTGCGTCCGCCAGGTCGTCGCCCCGACGGTTCGCAAGGGAACGCTCGTTTTCCGCGATCCTGTTTTCGATCAGCCGTTCGATTCGTTTCCGGAGTCTTAATTTTTCGGCCGGGTCGCGGACGAAGAAATACTCCCTCGCCTCCGCTGCGAACTCGCCGTAGAACGAATCCTCCATTCCCGGCAGCATCCCCTCGCGGTCGGCCGCCGGCGGCCGGACAAGAGCATCGGCGGCAACGAACTTGAAATCCAGGTTCGGCAGTGCCGGCACGCCGAGGTTCTCGGCCCCCGGGTCCACGCGGAAATCCACGAGCAGGGCCACGAAGCAGCGGAGCTTGGCGATCTGAACGGCGATGGGCTGGATGTCGATACCGTAGATGGAGTGCCGGATCAGGCCGAGTTTCCATTTGTAGTCGATGGAGCCCCGCTCCAGGCCCTTTCGCATCTCGTCGCGGACCTCCGCGGGGGTGTCTTTCAGGATGCGCCGCTTCCAGTGCTCATGGCCGTGATCGAGCTTTTCGAGCACATAGACCAGCTTCTGAAGCATGCCGAGCGGAAATGCCCCGGAGCCGCAGGCGGGGTCCAGGATGGAGACCTCGTAGATGGCGTCAACGAGGACCTGTTTCTCCTTCTCGGTGAAAGGATGGTCCTTCTCGGTATAGGCAAAGAGGATATCGAGGCCCGTGTCGGCGTCCCCGCCGCTCAGGCCGAGTTTTTCGGTGAGGCTCTGTTTCAGGTAGGCCTTGAGTGCGCTGTCCACCATATAATCCACGATGGTGCGGGGCGTGTAGAAGGAACCGGTTTCGTTCCGCGCGCTCTTTTCGGTCTCGGGGTTGTACTCGGCAAGAAGGTTTTCGAAGATCCGGCCGAGAAGCTCGGGATCGAGCGCGATTTCCTCCTCGACCGGGGTGTTTTCGGCCACCGTGAACTTGTAGGCGTTCAGGATGGGGAAAAGGCCGTTGACCCGGACCATTTTCGGCCCGTCCGATCCGTAGGCCCGGCCCAGGTCGGCCTCCACATCCCGGCCGAAGAAAAGCAGGTTCGGCACGAAAGGCTGTTTGGCCCCGACGTCCGAAAAACCGTCAACCCGGATCTCGTCGTTCTTGCAGGTGCCCGTATCGAGGCACTCGAAAAGGCCTCCGTTTAAGAAAGGGATCTCCGCAAAGAGTTTTCGTATGGCCTTCGGAGAGCGAAAGAGCGATTGGTGGCGGAAATAGTCGTGCCGCATATAGTGCTTGTTCGCACCTTTTGCAAAACGCCGCTCATCGCGGAATTTTCGTTTATTGACCGGTACGCTTAATGTCGGGAAGAAGAGATTCTGCAGGACGGCCAGGTAGTACGAGCCGTCATCGGCTGAAAGCGGATCGAAATCCTTCAGGAATTCCCGGGCCGTGTCTTCCGCAAAAAGCCTGTCCGGAATGAGTCCCTTTTCCCTGGCGAACCAGCAGAAGACCAGGCGCGTAAGCAGACGGATGAGGGCCGTGCGATTTCGCAGCTCTTCGTCGTCTATGCCGCCGTGAGGGAAGCGGACCATGCCGGCGGCCCAGAAGAACCATTCCTGGATGCGGCGGTAGAAATTGCGGTTAAGTACTTCGATGTCCAGTGTTTTGCGCCATGCCTCGTGAAGCTGCCTGAAGTCCCTGCACTCGTGCTTGGCGATCAGTGCCGGGAGCGAAAGGTCATACAGAATCTCCACGTGAGCACGGTGTGGATCTTCGCACCGGATATCCTTGATGAGCCTGACTTTTTCCAGCACATCGCGGTTTTCATTCTGCTTGCTCAGGCGGCGGTCGATGATCGAGAAGGTGAGCATGCCGTTATACCGGATGAGCAGCATGGCGGGCATGTCAAACAGCAGGTTTATTTCGCGGGTGATTGTCGAGAGCTGGGTGCGGGTGTAATGATCTTTTTCGAGGTCCAGGGCCAGAAACAGATACGAACGGTAATTGCCCGCGTCATAGCCGGAAGCGAAATCAAACGTGCTCTGGCTCCCCGCGCCTCTTACCTCGTAGTCGGTGATCTGGAAGAGAAAATCAACGGACTTCCAGCGGTCGAAAAGTGCCTTGTCCTTTCTCAGTTTTCGCTCCCGCCGGTCGAACGCCTCGAGGAACGCGGCGGGCGTGTTGTCCATGTCGAGGGTCTTCTCACTTCTGTAGCCCAGACTGTTGAGCAGACCAATGGCCGCGGCGCGAAAGCCGGTACCGGAAAAGGCATGAAGGGCTTCTTTGATCTTGTTTTTTTGATCGGTCCGATCCGACTGATCCGACTGATTTCTCACAAATTCTTCACTCCTTTGCAGTCAGGGTATCCGGAACATCCGAGAAACTGTTTCCCGGCGTTTTGGCCGGTTTTGGCCGTGCGCAGCACCATAAGCTTTCCGCATTGCGGACAAGGCGGAAAATCGGCCTGATCGGTCTTATCCGCCTGAGCGGACCGATGCTGCAATCGTTTGGCCGCAAGCTGTTCGCTATAGCCGCCTTCTTCAACAAACTGATTTTCGAGTGCTGCAATCTGCTGGTCGAGAAGGTAGTTCGTCTGGTGGATCAGGCAGATCAGGGCATTTGCGCGAACAGCGGGGTCGTCATGTTCAAGCCATTCAGCGTAAAGCGCGGCCCGTTGTTCATCGGTCAGATCCGGCCAATCAGCCTGATGATCGGTCGCCACCCGCCGAACAGTCCGCGCCTCGGGATCGTCCTTGCCCCATTGCGGCTTTCGGCGGTGCCGTAGAAAATCCTCGTAGTCAAGCAGGAGCTCTTCGAGGCTGGCGCGGGCGACATTGACAAGTCGCAGTTCAGTCTGGCTGGATGTAGCCGCAGCGCGGGAGCCTTCGGCAATGTTCTGGCGTCCACTGCGGGCAGCCTGCACCATCTGATCCGCCGTTCGGGACCGCGGGTTCACATACTTCTCGCAAAACCAGTAGGTGGCGTCATAAATGAGCGTGGCGGACTGAAATGTGCGCAGATCCCGATAGCCGCCGCTTTTTCTGACTCTGTTCATGAGCCGTTCATCCCTTGATCACCAGCCACGTAACCAGTTCGAAATCCGAGGTTTCCCGCGCCTGGTGCGACTTGTCGGGGATGACAAAGTCCCGGCCGGACTGGAGGCCGGCAGCCGTACGCTTGCTGAAGGTCCGCTCCACTGATTTCAACGTTTTTTTCAGCAGGCCGTCGTAGAAGCTCATGTCGGCTCCATTATCCGTTTCCCGGTCGAAGAGTTCGCAGAGTTGCTTGAACGGCTTATTTTGCCCCCGGCACAGCGCCTGATACATGGTCAGGATCTGCTTGGCATGCACAAAGGTGTAGCGGACCTCGCCGTCCTCACGTACATAAAGCAGATAGTACGGGTTCAAGGGATTTACACTTTTCTGCTTTTCCTTCTGCTCCGGCGTCTTGTGGCGAAGGCAGAAGATAACTCCCGGCTTGATAATTTCATGCATGGACGCATCGAAAAGGCCGGGGGTATGCAGATCCTTGAGCGGTGGAACCAGGGTGTAGAGGCCCGAAGGCGCGGCCTCCAGTTCTTCCCGGTTGGCCTCCAGGTAATTCATTAACTCGATTCTGAAATCGTCCAGCGTAAACTCGCTGAGCGAAAGGCTCTCGTCCATGTCTTCCAGGTCGAGCACCTCGTCTTTCAGCCGGAGAAGCTGCCGTTCCCGATAGGACATCTCGTCTTCCAGAAGCCCTTTGATCTGATCCGTATTCAACAGATCGTCCTCGCCCGTGGCGGCCAGATCAACAAGAGCCATGCGGGCTTCGACCCGGTCCTTCAGATTGATATACCGGTTGAGGTCCTGGGTGGGCCAGAAGTTGACAAGCTGGATACAGGTGTTGGTGGACCCCAGTCGATCGATCCGTCCGAAACGCTGGATAATGCGCACGGGGTTCCAGTGAATATCGTAGTTGACCAGGTAATCGCAATCCTGAAGGTTCTGGCCTTCGGAGATGCAATCCGAGGCGATCAGGATATCGATCTCCCCATTCTGCGGCATGCTGCGCATCTTCGCCCGGTTCTTCGAGCGGGGCGAGAAATTCGAAAGGATGGCGTTGAAATCGGTCTGGGCCCGGAAGCCTTTGGGTTTGAAGGTTGTCCTGTTCTCGCCGCTTCCGGTTACCACGGCGATATGCAGACCGAGTTCCTCCTGGGCCCAGTCCCTGAGCGAGCCATAGAGATAGGTCGCCGTGTCGGAAAATGCTGTAAAGACCAGAACTTTCCGGTTGCCGGGATTGAGCGGTGATTGTACCTTCTCCCGGATCAGCCGTTTCAGCTCCTGAAGTTTTCGGTCCCGGTCCACCGTGACGGCGGCGGCCGCTTCGTGGAGTTTGACGAGCTGCTTTCTGTCGGCGCGGAGATCCTTGAGCCAGCGTTTAATGTCCAGATGTTCGAGCTTGAAGGTCAGCTTCTTGCCGACCATGAGGCGTTCCTGAAGCTCTTCGAGTTCCTCGTCGTCCATGACATCAAAGAGCGTCGGCGACATCAGTTCCTCGCGGTTTTCGTCAAAATGGGTGATTTTGTTCTCAAGTTCCCGAATCTTTTCAATAGTACGCTCCATGGTTATCTCGAAGGATTCGATGGAGCTTTCGAGGCGCTTGAGGAAATTCACGCGCATCATGCCGATGAGGTAATTCTCGCGCCTTTTCTGGTCGTTGAAGAGCTGAATCTGCTCGTCTTGCCTGGCGTACTGCTGCACGTGTTCGGGCAGAACGTACTCGGAGGGGTTATAAACGGAGAGCTTGTACTTCGATATTTCCGCATCGAGTTCGTCATAGGGTGGAAAGAACCCCTTTGTGTCGATATCAGGCGCGAGCGAAACAGGTTTCAGCCTTTCCGGAAACTTGCCGATCAGGCTCGTGTCGTAGTAATTCTCGATGTGTCTGCGGGAACGGGCGATGGTGAGTTCGTCGAGCAGTGTAAAGAAAGCTGAATCCAGAGCATCAAGAAGCTGGCTGACTTTACGGTCACGGTTTCTTTTGGGATCAGCCCATTTTGTGAAATGAGTCTGGGCGTTCTTCATGGTCTGGGCTATGCTGGAAATCCGCAGCGATTCCGAGAAGGCTCCGTCCTCGTTCTGCGTAATGAGATAGATCTGGTTCCGAAGGTCTTTAAGGTTCGTGTTTACCGGCGTGGCGGAAAGCAGAAGGACTTTGGTCTGTACCCCGGACCGTATGATATCTTCCATGAGCCGCTCATAGCGGCTGCGCCTGCGGTTTCCGTCATCAACCTGTTTGCCGGAGGCGCTGTTGCGGAAGTTATGCGACTCATCGATCACGACAAGGTCATAGTTGCCCCAGCTGTGGGTAGCGAGATCCACGTCTCCCGATTTCCCGTTGTCACGGCTCAGGTCCGTATGGGATAAAACCGTGTAGGCAAAACGGTCCTCCTTGAGCGGGTTTCGCTCATCGTTTTCCCGGAACACGGTCCAGTTGTCGCGAAGTTTCTTCGGGCAGAGCACCAGGACGCGGCTGTTCAGAAGTTCAAAATACTTTATGACCGCCAGGGCTTCGAAGGTCTTGCCGAGCCCGACGCTGTCGGCGATAACACAGCCGTTATGCGTGAGGATCTTGTTAATCGCCCCTTTCACGCCGTCTCTCTGAAAGTCGTAAAGCATGTTCCAGACGCCGGTTTCGTAAAATCCGGTCTTTTCGTTCAAAAGCCCGCCGCGTTCCGCTTCCGACAAGTAGGCTTCGAAGATATGGAAAAGGGTCTTGAAATAGATGAACTCGGGAGAATGGTCCTGATAGAGCTGGGATAGATACCTGAGCACATCCGCCTTGACATCTTCCACCAGGTCCGTGTCGTTCCAGACCTCGTCGAACCAGTTTCTCAGATCCTTCCGGTCCCTGTTGTCATTGACTTCAAGATTGAGTTCTATGTTGTTATTGGACGACCCCAGACCCAGGCCGCGCACGGTGAAGTTGGAACTTCCGATAATGGCTTCCTGAACGCCTGAATTGTCCATGTGGTACATCTTGCCGTGAAGAAAGCCCGGTTTAATGATGGACCGGATCTCCGCTTTCGCAGCCAGCCATTCGGCGCATTCCCGGGCCACCCGCTTCTGCTCCAGCCGGTTGCTCAGTTCCAGCGCATCGTTTTCGATCCTGAAAGCCTTTTTTTCTGTTTTCTCCGGATCGAGGGACTGGATAAACTGCGGCTCGCCGAACAGGAAGCGGAGGTGTTTGATCCGGCCCAGCTCTTCTTTCAAGGCATCATAGACGTAAATGGTAAAGTAGGCCGAAACAAAAGAGAGCTCAGAGTCCGGCCGGAGCTTTTCCTTGAGAAAATCACCGATTGCTCCTCGTTTATGGTTGTCCCATATACCGCTGTCAATCATCCGTATATTCGTTCCACTTCAGAGATTTACCGCGCACTCGCTCGGCAGGATATTTTTCTTGGTTCTTCCGCAGTTTTTTCATGGCCGCTTGCAGAGGATCGATGTCGAGCTTGTCCGCCAGGTTCACAAGATAGATGAGGACATCACCAATTTCCTCCGCCACTTTTTCCTTTTTCTCCGGATCGGGCCGCTGGCTTTCTCCGGCGGTAGCCCATTGAAAATGTTCCGCCAGTTCCGCCGCCTCCACAATCAACGCCATGGCAAGATTATTTGGACTATGGTACTGGTCCCAGTCGCGTTCCGCGTTAAAAGTCCGTATCTTTTTTAAGAGTTCTTTCATAGAACATGCCTGATTCAACGAAGAAATACTTCCGAGTTGTGCCAATCGAGGAATTCCCGACCGGGTTGTTCCAGAGGGCGGTTTGGTAAGACCTGTAGGTTCTTGCCGTGAAATGCGTAATAGTCCCGGCCGTTTTCGAACTCCTCCCGTATTCGTTTACTGACTTCGATTCGATGTTCCGGTGTGATGGTGAGATAGCCACGGTCGAAAAGAATGTGCAGATCAGAACGCAGAAGCAAGCCGTTCTTCACACGATGGGGGCCGTTTTTTGTAAAAGGCATGATATGCGCTGCTTCTAGTACGGGAAGTGTACGTTCCCCTGTTACCGCACAGCGCCGGTGATAGGCTTCTGTCACCAGCACTCGGAAAGAACCCTGTCCAAGCCGGGCGCGGGTGGGAAACTCATTTCCGTAGCGATCGGTTTCTTCGGCGACGCATGTCCTCTCAGGCGCTTCCGAAAGCCGCAATGCCTCAAGGCGAGACATGACGGCCCTCCATAAGGCTTTTCCTTGCCCCTCACTCGAATCGTAGGTTTTTCCCTGCACAATGTTTCGGGCCCAATCCGAAGGAACGGAGATCCACTGATCCCTCGGCAAGAAAAAAGGCTCCACGAGAATGATGCACCCGATCTGCGGGTCGGTCACGCGGTCGCCCCTGATCTGAGCAATTGTTTTCCATAATTCGCCCTGACTTGAAGTCCCGTTTTTCTCCTCAAAAGCGTTCCATGCGAGCGACAGTGGAAGCACCGCATGCCGGAGAAAGAATCCTCCGCCGCCGATCAGGTTTGTTCCCTTAAGCTTAAACAGGAAAAGGCCGCCGGGCTCTATCGCATGGAAAGAGGATCTGTCTCGCGGCCGCCAGAAATTGACTTCGTCGGGCATAAGGCCGCTGAGGTGGTTGTACCAAGGGATATGCGTTACGCCGACGAAGAATCTCATTTTTGAAGCCGGTCACTGAACACCTTGACCCAAATACGGTCGCCAACGGAAATAACGGGGTCAACCCCGGACATGAGACATTTCCGCCAACCTGCGGAATCGAGCATCCGGTCAATCTGCTTTCTGACGTCTTCCTTAGTTATCACGGTCTACTCTCTCCCCTACGGAATTCCTCAGCCCCCTCCTTAACCCCGGAAAAGACAGAACTCCCCGGGCCGGCCGGGGGGGAAACAGATACCGGAGGACAGGAACACCTCTGTTGACCCCCGCCCCCCACCTGGTCAAAACCGCTTAAAGAATAAAAGATTTTCCTTTAACAATCAAGGCGTGAATGCTTGCGCCGGCAGTCCGTTTTCAGAAAAATACCGGGGAAAGTCTCTGGAAACATACGATTGTTCCGTTCGGCATTCTCCGCCTGTCCCGATACCACATATATAAGGTCTCAGGGGGATCATATGGTGAACCAGGGATACGCGGTTTTCTGTATTCAGCCCGGACGGCAAACGGAAAACGGCTTTTTTTTCGCCACGAATGGACACGAAAGAAGGGAAAAGGGAGAAGTAAGAAGTAAAGTCTTTTCACGTCTTCCGTCTCACGTTTTCCTGCCTTTCCGGGGAGAAGGGAGAAGAATAGGCGCCAGCCATCAGCAACCAGCCACTAGCAACTAGCCACTACCCACCAGCCACGGACACGGGACGTTTCCCCGGCATCAGGCATCGGGACGATGAGGGGGTAAAGGACAACGGCACAGGGGCTCCGTT
This sequence comes from uncultured Nitrospirota bacterium, assembly GCA_964474325.1. Classification (GTDB taxonomy): domain Bacteria; phylum Nitrospirota; class Thermodesulfovibrionia; order SZUA-242; family CAYYSS01; genus CAYYSS01. The sequence goes on along the minus strand of CAYYSS010000080.1, from coordinate 267 downwards.
GTTTTACGCCTTTCAGCCCTTCGAATTCTTTCTCCTTGTCCTCTGTGCTCTGTGGCAAAAAAAAAAGATGTTTTCCGTTTCTTGTCCTGAAAACAGGAAGAATGTTTCGCCACAGAGGACACCGGGAGTAGGGAGGTGGTCACGGGTTTTTCGAGTGGTCCGGGGGCGGGAAGGATCTTGCGGTAAGCTGCGGAAGTTGCTGAGATACAAATAAGGGTCATCGCGGAGGAGTGTGGGTGGAATCGGGCCGATTTGCCACCGTAACAG
>CAYYSS010000079.1:0-10004 GCA_964474325.1 uncultured Nitrospirota bacterium | reverse complement strand
GAGTTCGCCACCGCCAGTTCGGAATCGTTATGGGCATGTATACCGATGGGCGTTTTGAGACGCCTGCGTACGGTCTTCACGGCCGCGGTGATTTCCGACGTGAGGGTCCCTCCGTTTGTGTCGCAGAGAACCAGGACATCCGCTCCCCCGTCCCGGGCCGCCTCGAGGCACCGAAGGGCGTAGTCTTCGTTCGCCTTGAACCCGTCGAAGAAATGTTCCGCATCGAAAAAGACCTTATCGACCCTCTCTTTCAGATAACGGATCGAATCGTAAATCAGATCCAGGTTCCTCGGCAGCGTAATCCCCAGAGCCACCTTGACGTGGAAATCCCAGGTTTTTCCGAAAATGGTGATGACCCCGGTCCGGGCGTCGAGAAGCTTCTTGTAATCGGGATCCTTTTCGACCTTGACCTTGGCCCGATGGGTGCTTCCGAACGCCGTGACGAGTGCGTTTTCCAGACGGAGTTTCCGCACCCGGCGAAAAAACGTACCCTCCTTCGGATTGGACCCCGGCCAGCCCCCTTCGATAAACGCCACCCCGAGGGCATCGAGCCTCTCGGTGATGCGAAGTTTGTCTTCTACGCTGAACGCGATCCCCTCGCTCTGGGCGCCGTCGCGCAGGGTGGTGTCGTAGATGTCGATCTTTTTCACTGCCGCCTCATCACGTCGAAGGTACTCCCGCGGCCTGTTCGAGACCGAAGGCGTCGTGGAGTACCCGCACGGCAAGTTCCGTAAATTTCCCGTCGATCACACAGGAGACTTTTATCTCCGACGTGCTGATCATGATGATATTGATCCCGTGGCCGGCAAGGGTACTGAACATCTTCGCCGCCACACCGGAATGTGACCGCATACCCACACCGACGATGGAGACCTTGGCAATACCCTCACCCACGTCCACACCCGCCACACCCAGATCCCGCGCGATCTTCTCGCTGACGTCCAGAGCCAGCGGGAGGTCCGTTTTCGGCACCGTAAAGGAGATATCCGCGTGGGCGCCGTCAACACTCACGTTCTGCACGATCATATCCACGTTTATGTTGGCCTCGGCGATCGTCGAGAACAGACGGGCCGCGATACCCGGCTGGTCAGGGACGTCTTTCACCGTGAGTTTGACCTGGTTTTTGTCGTAGGCAATGCCTGAAACAACGACCTCTTCCATCCCTTCATCCTCCTTCGTAACCAGCGTTCCGGGGGCATCCGAGAAACTCGAACGCACAACGACCGGGACGTGATACTTCTTAGCGAACTCCACCGATCGGGTCTGGAGTACCTTGGCCCCCAGGCTCGCCATCTCCAGCATCTCGTCATAGGAGATTTTTTCCAGTTTCCGGGCCGCGGGCACCATATTGGGATCCGTTGTGTACACCCCGTCCACATCCGTGTAGATCTCGCAGAGATCCGCTTCGAGAGCCGCCGCGATGGCGACGGCCGAAGTGTCCGACCCGCCCCGCCCGAGGGTGGTAACCTCGTCGTCTTCGCTGATACCCTGAAATCCCGCGACAACGGCAACCATGCCGTTTTTCAGGGCGTCCTTCAGCCGCTCCCCCGAAATCGCCTCTATGCGGGCCTTCGTGTGGGACGTATCGGTTTTCATGCCGATCTGCCTTCCGGTGAAACTGGCCGCGGGCTGCCCCAGCGCCTGAAGCGCCATCGCGGTCAACGCGCTGGTTACCCGCTCACCGCTGGACAACAGGAGGTCGACTTCCCGCGGCTCGGGCCGCGGATTGATATTTTCCGCAAGTCCGAGTAAACGGTCCGTCTCGCCCGCCATGGCGGACACGACGACGACAACCCGATGACCGTCCGACGCCGTTTTCGCCACTCGTCCGGCGACATTCCGAATTCGCTCCACATCGGCGACCGACGTACCGCCGTATTTCTGAACAATAAGCACCTTATCCTCCCCGCCCCGTTCGCCTTTGCCGGCGAAACGCCCGGTTTTCTACCAAAGCGCCAGGACGAAACACTCCATCAATTCATGTCCCCGGTTAAACACCAGGGCGCCCTCCCGGCCGCCGATGGACTCGTCGTATCGCCCGCCCACCAGACCTGTTGAGCGCGAACTGTCGGCGATAACGAACGGCACCGGCTCGTCCGAATGGGTTCGGATTTCGATCGGTGTCGGGTGGTCCGGCAGAACCATGACCCGATACCGGTCGAATCGTTGAAGCCCCTCCCAGACCGGCCCTACGATCTTCCGGTCGAAGTCCTCGATGGCCCTGATCTTGTTTTCCACACTCCCGGAATGCCCTGCCTCGTCCGGCGCTTCCACGTGGAGATAGACCAGGTCCACCCGGTCCAGCGCCGAAAGAGTCGCCTGGGCCTTTCCTTCGTAATTCGTATCGATCCAGCCCGTGGCCCCGGGTACATCAATTACGTCGAATCCGGCGAAAACACCGATTCCCTTCGTAAGATCCACCGCGGAAATCACAGCCCCGCGAAGCCCGAAAACCTCCTCGAACGGCTTGATCAACGGTTTTTTCCCCTGGCCCCAGAGCCAGATGGAACTGGCCTCGTTCAGACCGCGTTCTCTCCTCCTGCGGTTCACCGGGTGATCCTTAAGCAGTGCCACCGAGTCGTTCATCAACTTCCGGAGCACATCGGCCCGGTCGCCCCGGGGGAGGTATTCGGCCACCGGCCGGCCGATAATATCGTGCGGCGGCGTGCAATCCGCTTCGGCCGGGCCGTCCGGCCAGAGCAGGAGGTGGCGGTACGAGGTGCCCGGGAAAAACCGTAACCCGCCCTTCCCAAAGGCCTCGCCGACGGCGTCGATGAGTTCCGCGGCCTCTTCCGACGAGATGTGCCCCGCGCTGTAATCGTTCATCGCGGCCCCCTCCAGGGGATCCGCGTTGTCAAGCGTGACCAGATTACAGCGGAACACCACATCGCCGGGACCCATGGCAATGCCGAGACTTCCCGCCTCCAGCGGCGCGCGGCCCGTATAAAACTCCGCAGGGTCGTATCCGAAAATCGACAGGTTCGCCACGTCGGACCCCGGGGGAAAACCCGGAGGCACCATCCGCGCCGTGCCCACCCACCCCTGGGAGACCAGGGCATCCATATTCTCGGTCCGCGCCGCCTGGAGCGTGGTCCGTCCGCCCAGTTGTCCGAGGGGCCGGCCGGCCATGCCGTCGCCGACGATTACCACATATTTCATCTGACTACCCATCCGTCCGGTTCCGTCCGTGCTGTTCCGTCGAAGAACGCCTTTGCACTCCTCTTCCCCCAACAGAGCGTTGGAGTCTCAACCAAAGAGTAGTCGCGGAAACACGACTGAAATTTCTCTGCACAGTGCAAAGTCGGATCGACCCTTCGTCGAGAAGACCCGACTCGGGAAGTTGCAGAGAAAGAAACTATTCAAGAATATCCCCTTCCACGAGTTCGACCGAGATGCCCTGATCCCGGAGCGACTGAACCCCTTTCTCGAGGTTTTCTTCTCCGCCTTCGAGTTCAAGAATCATCTCGCCCACCGACTCGGTCACCTTGGCACGTCGTATGTTCGGCATCACATCGTATTTTTTGGCCATGGTGAAGATGATGGGCTCTTTGATCAGATCCTGCGGGAATGTGAGACGCACACGTCGTTTCATTATTTAACCTCCACGGTTTCTCCTCCCCCGGGGCAGTTGTCGATCAGCCTCCGGCTATCGCCGGAACAATGGATACCTCGTCGCCGTCTTTGACCGCGGTAGCCTCGCCGTCCATAAAGCGAATATCTTCTTCATTTACATAGATATTGACGAATCGGCGAACTTTATCACCCTCCGTGATGCGTTCGCCGATCCCCGGGAAACGCCCATCCAGGTCCCGGATCAGGTCCAGAATCGTACCGGCGTCGGCCTCCACCGACTCTTTTCCCTCGGTAAGCCGCTGAAGCGGCGTGGGTATGCGCACTTTCACTGCCATAGCCGTGCCTCCTTTCGTATGTGTACCGTCGGCATATGATTTCGTTTTGAACCTCAGGCCTCGACCCGAGCGAGTACTTCCTCAAAGGCATCGAGTTTTGCGCGGATCTTATGGGTATCCGCGGTTTTGCCTTCAAGGGCTTCTTTCGTCTTAAGCCCGTTTCCCGTAATACAGATCACCGTGGTCCCGTCCCGGCTTATCGTGCCCTCATCAACCATCTTCTTCAGCGCGGCGAGGGTGACACCCCCGGCCGTCTCGGCGAAGATCCCCTCCGTACGCGCCAGAAGTTTCATCGCCTCGACGATCTCGTCATCGGAAACATGGGCGGCCCAGCCGCCCGTATCCCGCATGACTTTTGTCGCGTAGTAGCCGTCGGCCGGATTTCCGATCGCCAGGGATTTCGCGATGGTGTCGGGTTTGACGGGCCGGATAACGTCCGAGCCGGCAAGCACGGCCTGCGCAATAGGGGAACATCCCGTGGCCTGTGCACCGTAAACCTTGGTCGTCAGACCGTCAATAAGCCCTATTTTTTCCATCTCCTGGAAGCTTTTCCATATCTTCGTGAGGAGAGAGCCGCTGGCGCACGGGACAACTACGTTGTCGGGAGCCCGCCACCCCAGCTGTTCAACAATTTCGTGGCCCTGGGTCTTGGATCCCTCCGCGTAAAAGGGCCGGATATTAATATTGACGAACGCCCACGGGTATTTGTTCGCCACCTCACTGCAGAGCCGGTTGACGTCATCGTACGTACCGTCCACGGCGATCACGTAAGGTTCGTACGCGAGGGATGCCAGAATCTTCGACGGTTCAAGGGATGCCGGTATGAACACGAAACGCCGAAAACCCGCCGCCGCTCCCTGAGCCGATACGGAGTGGGCCAGGTTTCCCGTCGACGCACAGGCAACCGTGTCGAAACCGAACTCGTGGGCCTTCGAAAGGGCCACCGAAACCACCCGGTCTTTAAACGACAGACTGGGGTGAACGACGGTATCGTCTTTGACGTAGAGTTCATCGACGCCGAGTTCCCGTGCCAGACGATCCGCCTTTATCAACGGCGTAAATCCCGAGTTCTCCCCGACGAAGGGATCCCCGTCGATGGGCAGGAGTTCCCGGTAGCGCCATAAATTCTGGGGTCGGGAAAGGATCGTCTCGCGGTTGAGTACGCCTTTTATGGCGTCGTAGTCGTAGACGACCTCCAGAGGGCCGAAGCAGAACTCGCAGACATAGATCGGCTCGACCGCATACTCGCGGCCGCATTCACGGCATTTCAAACCTTTAACGAAACTCACGTGAGTTTTCTCCTTATCCGGATGACCCAAGAGACGGCATCGCCCCGGCCGGACGGACCGGGCAACGGACGGGTTCCCCCGTGTTAACGGTGGCGGCGTCACTGGGTTTCATCGTGTTCATCGGTTATTCTCAGTTCTACCCGGCTTACATCGCCGTCTACGATACGAAAACCCCGTACGTCGGGCCGACCGCCGGTAAACCCGACGATCACGTATACGGACTCGTCGTAAAAGGCCAGTTCCACATCGGTCTGCGAAGGGACCGGCGGACCCTGGGGATGCGAATGGTAAATACCCACCATCTCCAGCCCCTCGTCCCGCATGAGCCGCTGGAACCGAAACTGCTCTCCGGGATCCATATAATAACTCACCGGACTGGGTTCCGTATTACGGGCCCGAAGGACCCGCCGGACGGACCGACCCACGCCGGCAAGAATTCCGCATACCTCGTTCGGGAAACCCTCCCTGGCGTGGGCGACGATATCGTCACGCTGGGCCGCGGTCATAGCCAGCGTCATTGGGGATTCCCTTCTCAGATTCCGCAGTAGTCTTCCGTCGATTCCTCAAGTTCCCGGATCCGCGGGTTGTCGCCGCAGATCGGACACCCCGGGTTCCGGGGTACGCGGACCGTGCGGAAACTGGTATCCAGGGCCTCGTAGATGAGAAGGCGTTCGGTAAGCGGCGTACCCTTGCCGAGGATGAGCTTGAGAACTTCCATTGCCTGGAGACTTCCCACGATACCCGGAAGAACTCCGAGTACCCCCGCTTCCGAGCACGACGGGGCCATGCCCGCCGGGGGGGGTTCTTCGAACAGGCACCGATAGCAGTGCCCTTTTCCGGGAATAATCGTTGTCACCTGTCCTTCGAACCGCAGTATCGCTCCGCTCACCAGGGGTTTGCCCGACAGCACGCAGGCATCGTTAACGAGATACCGGGTGGGGAAATTGTCGCTGCCGTCCACGACCACGTCGCAGTCCCGGATCAGGTCCATAATGTTGTCCTTGGTAAGCCTCTCCTTTATCGGCACAACGGTCACGTCGGGGTTCAGGGTCTCGAACGTCGCCTTGGCGGAGTCGGCCTTGTACTCGTCGATGGTCCGTGTGCTGTGGGCGATCTGCCTCTGGAGATTGCTGAGTTCCACCTTATCGTCGTCCGCAATTACCAGGGTGCCGACCCCCGCCGCGGCGAGATAGTAGCCGACGGGGCAACCGAGTCCCCCCGCTCCCACCATGAAGACCTTGGCGTCGAGGAGCTTCCTCTGCCCCTTGCCGCCCACTTCCGGAAGGATGATATGGCGAGAATATCGAAGGAGTTGTTCTTCCGTAAAGTCCATCAGTTTCGACTCCCTTTCGTTATGACGATTCGCCACTGGGGCCCGTCGAGTTCCTCGAGCGTAACCACGCGATGCCCCAATTCTCCCATGGCATTGGGAATACTGCGGGTGGCGGGTTTGTGGTCGAGAAGAATCTCAAGGGTCTCTCCCGTTTCCATGGACTCAATGGCGAGCTTCGCCCGAACGAAGGTATGAGGGCAATGCAGACCCCTGATATCGATTTGTTTGTCAATTTTCTGTTCCGTCATGTACGACCTCCCCTTTTCCAGGAAAATATCGGGCGCCGACCCGGGTCAGGCGATCTCTTCCTCGACCCGGATCACCATGGGATCGCCTTCAACGACTTCGAGGGCCTGAATGGCCTGGAGGGCCGCCTTCATGTCTTTTTCAACGGCCGTATGGGTGAGCAGAACCAGGGGTACCGTTCCCCCCTCTTTGCGCCCTTTCTGAATCACCGACTGAATACTGATACTGTGGGCGCCGAAGATACCCGAGATCTTCGACAGCACCCCGGGCCGATCCGCCACCGAGAGCCTTACGTAATAACCCGTCCGGACTTCACTCATGGGTACAAGCGGCCTGTCCAGAAGTTCCCGCCTGCCGAGTACCGGCACCCGATCGGCACTGCCTGCCGCAACGATGTCCCGCGCGATATCCACGATATCCGCAACCACCGCGCTTCCCGTCGGAAGGTCCCCGGCGCCTTTGCCGTAGTACAGCGACGGACCGAGGAAATCCGCGTCCACGTACACCGCGTTAAAGACACCGTCGACCTTGGCTATGGGGCTCGTCTCCGGAATCATCGTGGGGTGTACCCTGAGTTCAACCCCGCGGTCGTCCTCTTTTGCAATGCCCAGCAATTTAATCTTATACCCGAACTCCCGGGCGAATTCCATGTCGATCGGCTCGACCCGGGAGATACCTTCCGTATAGAGCCCCTCGAAGGCCAGCGGGATGCCGAAGGCAAGGGTCCCGATGATCGCGAGCTTGTGGGCCGAGTCGATCCCCTCCACGTCAAACGTGGGATCCGCCTCGGCGTACCCGAGCCGCTGGGCTTCGGCGAGTACGGTCTCGAAGGGGACCGGAGACCGTTCCATCTCCGTGAGAATGTAGTTGCACGTACCGTTGATGATCCCGTATATCGACGCGATACGGTTTCCCACGAGCCCTTCCCTGAGGACCTTGATAATGGGGATTCCCCCCGCCACCGAGGCCTCGAAACCCACGCTGCGTCCCGCTGCGGCGGCCGCGGCGAAAATCTCGTCCCCATGGACGGCAAGAAGGGCCTTATTTGCCGTAACCACGTGCTTGCCCGCGGAAAGGGCCTCCTTGATGAACTCAAGCGCCGGGTGATACCCTCCGACGAGTTCCACGACGATATCGATCGACGGATCGTTGATCAGTTCTTCGGCCGATGTAATGAGGCGCACACCCGTGGTATCCACGCCGCGATCCGTGGTTACGTCGAGATCGGCAATCGCCTTGAGTTCCAACGGAAACCCCAGACGCTCTCTCAGCAATCCGGCCTGCTCCAGCAGGATCCGCGCCGTTCCCGTTCCCACGGTACCGAAACCGATTATCCCTACGCCGACAGTACGTTTCTTCACCAATGACTCCTCGCTCTTCTTATAAAAATATAAGTTTTTATTATGCGGCATATCCTCCCGTTACATCAAGAAATTAATGTACGCGGGAGTTCCCTGATTTCTCCTGAGGTTATGGCCGGTTACGAGGCGGAAACGTCGGAAAGGAAAAGGGGTAAGGAAGAAGTTGGAGGGGAGACGTCCGACTTCCGCCGAAGGCGGGGGCACCGGCCCCGGATGTTATGCAACGGCAAGGTCTACTCCTCCCCCGCCGGCACGCGCAGACCCTTGTCCAGGGGATCGAGGTTTTCAATCTCCTTTTTCGCGCCCACGCCCATTTCCGTGAATTTTCGCGCGCCGGGGAGAACCTGCCGATCAAAGGACCCCACGGCTTTATTGTACTGCTCGACGCTCGAGCCGAGACTGCGTCCAAGCCGGCTGAGGTGCCCGGTAAACACCGCGAGGCGTTTGTAGAGGTCTTCTCCCAGGTCCCGAATCCGTTCGGCGTTTTCGGCAAGGGCCTGCTGGCGCCACCCGTAGGCCACGGCCCGGAGTAACGCAACGAAACTCGTGGGGGTCGCAATGATCACCCCCTGGGCCATGGCGTCCTCGAGAAGCGTTCGATCCAGGTCCAGCGCGGACGACAGGAACTGCTCCCCCGGAATAAACAGTACGACGAAGTCCGGGGATTTCTTGAACCGGCTCCAGTAGGCCTTGCTGCCCAGATGACGCACCCGCTCCCGGACATGGCGGGCGTGACGTTCAAGGGCGACGCGGCGCTCCTCGTCCGTGTCGGCCTCCACCGCCGTAAGATAGGCATCGAGGGGTGTTTTCGCGTCAACGATGATTTCCCGTTCATCGGGCATACGGACTACCATGTCGGGCCTGATCGCGCCGTCCTCGGTCGCCACGTGTTCCTGTTCGTAGAAATCGCAGTGCCTGACCATCCCGGCGAGTTCGGCGAGCCGCCGGAGAGTAAGTTCGCCCCACTGGCCTCGAACCTCCGGGCGCCGGAGGGCCTTGACGAGGCTGCGGGTCTCGCTCTGGAGGGCGGCCTGGGCAACGGCCATGTTCTCGAGATGATTGCGGAGCGCCCCGTAAGCCTGTTTCCGCTCCTCCTCCATCCGGTGAATTTCGTTCGATGTCCTTTCAAGGGCCTCCCGGATCGGCTTCACGAGACCTTCGACCGCCTGTTGCCGTTTTTCCAGATCCGACTGAGACTCCGTCCGCAGACGCCCCAGGTTCTCGGCCGCAAGCTGAAGAAACTGCTCGCTGTTCGCCTTCAGTGCCTCGTTGGAAAGGGCCCCGAACGTCTCGGACAGCAGGGCGCGCGCCTCGTCAAAGGCCGCAATTTTCTCGCCGGCGGCCTTCCGTTCAGCCTCAAGCAGGGTTTCGAGACGTGCCTTCTCTTCCCGCAGCCCGTTGATCGTTTTCTCTTTCCTGAAGACGAGGACCGCAAGCCCCCCCGCGGCCGCAAAAAGGACCGAAGCGAGCACAACGACGAAGATATCCGACGGAATGGCCATGGAGCGTCTATTCTACCTTACAGCGGCATAAGACTCCGGGCCGGCCGGCCTCGGGAAAATCCGCAACATGGCGTAAGGAGAGGCAATGGGCGAGAGGCGATAGGCAATGGGCGAAGGGCCGGGGGGATGAAAAATGAGGTTCGGGTTAACGGCCGTGCAGGTGAATTGTGAAGAGAAGGCACTGAGGCACTAAGGGGAACGTGCGGTCACGACCGCCGACTGCCGACCGCCGAAAAAACGGGTTCCGGCAATTGCCGGAACCCGTCGGTGGATGCATTTGGTAGCGGCGCAGGGACTCGAACCCCGGACTCGCGGATTATGATTCCGCTGCTCTAACCAACTGAGCTACGCCGCCTAACCCATTT
>CAYYSS010000078.1:0-10018 GCA_964474325.1 uncultured Nitrospirota bacterium | reverse complement strand
GTATCCAGGACCCGAAGGCCCCCCGGGAGACCACCTCGGCCGACACCGCACCGAGAACCGACCCCGCCACCGCACCGATAGCCCCGACCAGGACGGCCTCCGCCGAGAAAAACAAGGCGACACCGAAACGGCTCGCCCCGATGGCCCGTTCGAGGCCGATCTCTTCCCTGCGCTCCAGTACCGTTGCCCCCATGGTACTGCCCACCGCAATCACCGACGCGGTCACCACTACGGCGGTCACCAGGAGCATGAGGAGTTCGATCTTGCGCAGGATCTCTTCTTCGGCCCGGGCCACCTGGCGGAGACTCCGGGCATGGGCCCCCGGAAGAAGTACGCCGATATTTTCGGCGGCCCGGTCCGCCGGTCCCCGGCTTCGCACAAACACGGCGGAGTATCCCTGCCGTATGCCAAGGAGACGCCGGGCGGATTCCAGCGGCATGAGCACGGCACGATCTTCGTCACCGCCCCGATCGACGATTCCGGTAACCCGGAAGGTTTCCTTGCGCTCTCCGTCGGTCGACAGGGCAAGCTGCGACCCGAGGGCGACCTTGCCCGCCTCGGCCACAACGGACCCGAGGACGATCTGGTCCTCCGCCTCGGGCCAGGTTCCCTGTATCTTCCAGCCCTGGTCTCGCAGGTCGTCAAACGACAGTCCGATTATCTCCAGGGATGCCGTATCCAGGGCGGCGGTTCCGTAAATCTGTCCCGCCGCCGATTCCACCAGGTCATGGGCGTTTCGGAGGTTGTCCAGATACGTTTCCGGGAGCAGGTCGTTGTGGAAGCCCGATTTCGCCGTTACGATTACATTGGCGCCGTAGGCTTTCAACTCCCGGCCCAACTTACTCCGGATCCCCAGAGACAGCGATGCCATGCCCCCGATGACCGCAACGGCCAGGGTGACCGAAAGCGCCGCGATTGCGATGCGCCCCCGCCGCTGGGCCGCCGAGCGGAAGAGGAAGAGGAAAAACCAGCGGTGTCGCGAGCGGATCATTCGGCGCCTTTCAGGACCATCGCCGGTTGTATGCGGAGCGCCCGGACAATGGGAAACAGGGAGCCTAATACGGCGATGATAAGGGAGATGCCAAGGGCCAGGGGGATCAGGGCGTCCCGCTGGGCGAGTACCGTTTGAAAGACGACGATACCGATCCACTTGGAGATATAGGCGGAAGCGATGAGTCCCAAGGTGCCTCCCGCAAGGCCGATCACCACTGCCTCGGAGAGAAAAAGGATCACGATCCGGACCGAATCGGCCCCGATGGCCTTCATGAGTCCGATCTCGTCAGTGCGGCGCAACAGACTGGTGATCATGGTGGTGCCCACGCCGAGGGCCGACGCCAGTAGTGATATTGCCGAGAGCAGATAGACCGCCGCTTTCAAACGATTGAGAACCACGCCTTCGGTTTCGGCTATTTTCCACACCGGCCGGGCCCGGGAACCGGTCATGACCTCCTGGATCTGTTGGGCGATGGACGTAACGTAGCCGGTGCAATACCATTTTTCGTATTCGGCACGGCTCATGGTCTCGGGATCTTTATAGGCGAAGGCATCCATGGGTGTGGTGAGCGCACTCACGAGAACCCGGGAGATCTTGCCGTCCCTGGCGGTCAGGGACTGCAGGTCGTCGATATCCATGAGCACACGTTCGTCTTCCGGCCCGCCGGTGGTTACCACGGCGGTCACCCGGGCCGCCCGGCCGTTTACAACGACTGCATCGCCGACAACGAGATTACGTTCGCCGGCGAGGTCTCTGCCGAGGGCAATTTCCACGGGTGACCGTCCCGGGACGGGCCAGGCCCCATCCAGTTCCCACCAAGGCGCCACCGAAACGACTCCGGCCCGAAAGGGCTTTTGCTCGCCGGGCTGGGGTATGTCTTTTTGGTACCAGGTGCCTGTGGCGGGGATCCCGTCCACGGTCTCCCGGTCCATGGAGAGATCGACGCGGGCCTCGAGAAAAGGCGCGAAACCCACTATGTTGTGCCGCCAGAAAATGGTTTTGATCTTTGGAAGGTCCCGTTCTTTCAGATACCGCCCGGCACCGCTCAACTCCGCGAGTCCCTCCCGACGGGGTTCGACGGTTATGTTGGCCCCGAAGGCGCGAAGTTCTCGGGCCACTTTGTCGGAAATTTCAAAAGAGACGGTAAGAAGCGAGGCCGCCAGGGCCGTGCCGAAGGCCACCGAAACCACCATGACGGCCATCGCCTTGCGCTGGTTTCCAAACGAACGCCGAAGGAGTCTCAAGAGCATACGGGACCCTTTCCGATCCGTTTGCCGGGGGCGTACGAAGCGTATTCCATCACGTCATTTTAACCCAACGGTGCCTGCGGGGGAGCGTACGCCGCCGGGTTCTATAAACTCACGTGAATGAAACAGGGGGTATCCATAAAAGAAAACAATTGGATTTTCAGGTCCCCGTTCGGGGAAAGTAAAGTCGGGTGTTGTTGACGGGGGATTCTTCGGCCGGGTAGCGTACTGTGTCGTCTGTTGCGGGGCATTGCGGTCACCGGCCCCGCGGCGCGAGGTCGAATTTACGGCCACGTCGCGAACCTGTCCGCGGGCGGACGCGCGCGGACCGTTATGGGAGGCATTCTGTGAGCAAAGGCTGGGGAGTAGCAATCCTGATGAATAACTATTTTCATGACGTGGCAACAGCACTTTTGCTGGCGTCGAGTCTCTGCGTGTGGGTCATCGCCGCCAAGGCGGGCGACGACCCGGACGAGCCGGTACGGGAGTATTTTCTCCGTATTTACGACGCGACCACGAAGATCGCCAAGTTTGCCCTCTATTGGATTCTGCTGGCCGGCGTTCCCCGCGTAATCTATTTCAAGGAATTGGAGTGGAACAATATGGTGGGAAAGGACATGGTCCCCGCGATTATTGTCAAGCATATCCTGATGGTCATCATCGTCGGTACCGGGGTCCATATGTGGATACGGCTCGCGAAGCGGGTGAAACGCATACGGGCCCGCCAATAAGACGGTCGGCCGAAGGCCGTCCGAATACGGACCGCGGCAGGGCCGTCCGGGCGCCGCGGTAATGAAACGGAGGAAGTATGGGGCGAACAGTCGTTATCGGTGCCGTTATCGGTCTTATCGGCGGCATCGTATTTAATGCGCTTTATTTCGGCGCCGGGCAGCTGACCACACCCATGGCGTACGTCCACGCGGTATCGGGTACCTTGTTGGGGATCCTGATTTCCTGGATCGTCGCGCTTCAGAAACGGGCCGGGAGCAAATGAGGAAGATAGCGGCCCCGATATTCACAGGGCTTGTCTGTGTGCTTCTCGTCGCCGGATGCAGGGGGTTTCCGGATGAATTCCCAGCGGCGGACTTCACGCTTCCGGACGTGTTCACAAAAGAGAAGATCCGGTTTTCGGACTACGCGGGCCGGCCGGTCATTCTCTACTGGTTTACCAGCTGGTGAATTCGCTGTGCGGAGGAGATCCCTCTCGTGAAGAGGGCCGAAGAAAAGTACCGGGACGAAGGACTCAAGGTTATCTGGATGACCCACCAGGACAAGATTCCCAAACTCCGGGCCTACGCCCGGCGTCACAAGATCACCGGGTCCATCGCCTACGACAAGAACGACTCCGTATCGGCAAAGTACGGTATGACGTACGGCGGCGGCGTTGTGTTCGTCGATCGAACGGGCATGGCGCGAAAACGGATTCCTAAAGGCTTCACCGTGGGACAACTCGAAGATGCGATCAGCGTGATTATTAAGCCGGCGCCTTCCCGGGCCGATTAGCACGGTTTTCTCACGGTCTTTCTGCCATGGATCCGGAAAGCCCCAAAACTCCTGCGTTGCGCTTGACCCGGGTACTCGATCCGACTTGGACCACGCACCCGGGTCTGCACACGCCTTGTATTGAAGCTCCCCGTGGCATGCCACGGGGAAGCTCCCGGGCGCTGACCGGCCGCAGCCCGGAAGGGAACCTCCGGCGTACCGAGAAACGTGCCCGTTTTGCCGTCATGTGTACTTGTAAGAGACTAAGCAGGGAACCGGCGTTTTTCAGATCCGCTCACGCATCCCGCATCCCGCTTCGGGGAGTTCGTTTCGCTTTGCATGGTCAGGTCCCTTTCCGGCCCCTCTCGACGAAACACGGTGAAAGGGCCGGGTTCGGACCGCCTTTCCGGGCCGCGGACACATGACGTCCGAAGCGGTACAGCACGCATTCAGGGCATTTCTCGGCGCAGGTCTCCTGTGGTCCGTCTTCTTTCTCCTTGGGGCGGCGTACCTCGACGGCGACCGTGAAGGACGTTTCACGGGGCTTTTTGCGGCGGGACTTGCGGCCGGCGCCCTGGGAGCGGCCGCCTTCGGTTTTATCGCCATGCCCCAGGAAAGCCCTTTTAGACGCTGGTGGGTCCTCGGGGGGATGGCGTCCGCATTCTTTGTGTTCTGGTCGGCGCCATGGTACCTGCGGGAAAACGGCCCCGTCGTTCTGACGCGGCGTCCCGCGTTCTGGTTTCTTCTCGGGGTCGTACTCGGTACGCCGGACGGGGGTGCCTTGGGCGGGGCCTTCCGGGATTATCTCGCAACGGCCGCCGATCAATGGCCCCACACGACGATGGCGGCCCTCGGGGGCCTTGCCGTGGCGCTATTGCCCGTAGTCGTCGGGTACCGGTACTGGAGAAAAATCCGATGGGAAGGCATCTGGAGTCCGGCCACCCTGGTGCTGACCCTGGGTGCCCTCCAGGTTGTTGCGGGGGGGATCGATGATTTCGCGTCTCAGGATCTCCTGGTGGGGCTTCAGCGGGGCCTCGACGATTTCGTGGGCCAGGGGATGCGGGCCCTCCGGTCGATTTTTCTCATCGAAGACCACAGATACATATCGGTGCCCTTTAAAGGGCTCCTTGATTATCTGGGCGGCGACCGGATCTCCATGTCGCTTATGGTCTGCGCCGCCTTTACGCCCCCCGCGTGGATCCTGCTGAGACTTTTCGCCGCCCCCGACCCGGACGTGGCCCTCTACGACGCGGGTTCCGAGCGGCGCAAGACTATAGCGTTTTTCCGCCGGGATCTGGCGCTCCGGGCCGTGCCCATATTCGCTGCCCTGGCGCTCGTCCTCGTGGAGGTACACGCCGCAAACCTTACCCTTAATCCCCTGTTTGATCCCGCGCCGGTGCCCGTTCTGGCCGACGATACGGACACGCGGATCGTGATTCCCCTCAAAGACCGGTTTGGTGATTTTACCGACGGCAAGCTCCGGCGCTATGTCTACAACTACGGCGACAAGGAGATCGTTTTTATCGCCGTAATGAAACCCGATGGAAGTGTATCCACCTGCCTGGACGAGTGCGAAATCTGCGAACCCGCAGCCTGGAACAAAAAGGCGAAGGGATATGCCCAGCGGGGTGAAAACCTGGTGTGCAAATACTGTGTGACGCCTATTTCGATCCACAGTGTCGGGCAACCGGGCGGATGTAACCCCATTCCGTTTCCGAGTACCTATGACGAGGGCAATATTTATATTGACCTCGATACCCTGATTTCCCTCTGGCGCCAGGTCCGGGCCACGGAAAAGAAGGGGACCCATTTCTGATGGCGACGAACGAGCGGTCCGCCGCCGGCCCCCGATCCCTGCCGGCCCGTATCCTCCGCGGCATCGGGTCTCCCGCGGTGATGTGGACCGCCTGCATTGTTGCGGGGGCCGTGTTCGTTGTTCAGCGGGAAGCGGGCGACGGGGCTTTGAGCGCTGGATCCGGCTCCTGACGGGAAGCCCCGGGGGACTCGGGCTTTTAACCATGGTCTGCCTCCACCTGCTGGTCCGGGGGATTACGAGGGCGGCGGACGCCCTGGCGGTATCCCGGGGCGACGGGCCGTCCGCCCGGGCCCTGGATGTGTGGGTCCGCTTGCCCGCTCTACCGGACGACGTGGAGGCGTGGCTCCGGAGCCGGGGTTTCCGCCCCCGGCCCGTCGGGTCGGGTTGGATAGGAGTGCGGGGCCGGTGGAGTTTCCTCCCGGGAATGGTTCTCCGTTGTGCGTTGGTCGTAATGCTTCTCGGGCTGGTCCTGAGTATTCAGAGCCGTACGACAGTATCGACCCGGCTTTTTGAGGGGGATACCGCCGCCGTCGGGAGCAGGGAGATTCGACTTCAGAAGATCGATGATACGGTTTTGCCGGAGAAATTTCTTCAATTGGGAAAAGAGTCCCTGTTCAGGCTCGATAACCTGGCGGCCCGCTTCGATCTGGGCGACAGCGTCGGTGTGGTTCGCCACCACCCGGCAACACGGCTGGGCCATACCCTGCGTATCCGACTCACCGAGATAGGGTACGCGCCGGAAATCCACGTCGGCGACGGTCAGAGGCGGGAGCGAATCGGTTCTCCCCTCAGGCTCCTGCCCCCGGGCCGGGAAGACACGGTGAAATCCGAACTCCTCGGTCCCCTCGAGGTACGGCTCAAACCCGAAAAGACGGTAAAACGGGGTCGCCTGGAAGGGCGCTGGTTCAACCTGCGCGCGCCTCTCGTTGAGATTGTGCGTAGCGGAGAACCCCGTTCGTACGGGGGAGGGGAAGCGGGCGATGAGGTGAAGGTAAGCGTAACCGGGCCGGGTCGGCTCTGGGTAACCTTGGAGACGATCGAGGATCCGGGTCTCGATATACTCGCCGTGGGCGCGATTGCTCTGGGTCTTTCTCTCCTCGGCATGGCCTTCCGGCCCTTCTGGTATAGACGTACCGTCGTCTTTGCGATGGAGGTCGACGGCCCGGTTTTCGGTTACGGGGAGGAGTTTTTCAAGAAGTGGGGTATTCTCCGCTTCTATCGGTGGAAAGAAGAGTTCCTGCCGGAACGGAAGCCGAGAGACCTGGTGTAAGGGCCTCCGGCGACGAGGCAGGAACGCATCGGAGAGCTTCCGGAGTTCGTAATTAAAAGTGAGGAGGAAAAGATGATGAAACGACATTCTCTGTATCTTGCGGTCAAGACTGCTCTGCACTGCCGAAGGGCGGGGCTGGGCCGGTTTCGGCGGCGCGCCGGTTACGGCTTCACCGCCGCGGCCACGGCCCTGGCCGCTCTCTGCTTTGGATTGGCGTACCTGGTTCTGCCGACCCCGGCGTTTGCCGAGGATGTTCCGATGCTTACCGTGGGCCACGTGGGGCACGATCATCAGCTCGCTCTGTACGTCGCCGCCGAGGCGGGAAAAGACCTTGAGAAAGACTATGGGGTCTATCTGGAAAAACTCAAAGATAAGGAGGTATACGATCTCTACGACGGGGGCGCGAAAATCGCCCGGGTTCACCTGGTGAAAGTGGGGGGCGGATCCAAAATGCCGGCAAGCCTTGAGCAGGGCCATATCGAGGTGGGCCTGGGCGGACTCGGCCCGGTGGCCAAGTTCGTCGATAAGGGAGTTCCCCTCAAGGTCCTGGCACCCCTGAACAATGACGGCGACGCCCTTGTGCTGGGAAGAAGCGTCCCCGCTGTTTCGTGGGGTGAGTTTGTTGAATACGTGAAGCAGGCAAAACGGCCCCTGCGCATCGGGTATAAGGCCCCCATGGCCGTGGCCTTTATGATACTGGTCCGGGCTCTGGACGAGGAGGGGATTCGCCACGGCCAGGAGCCGGTGGGGTCCGACGGCCGTCCGGTCCAGGTTATTACGGTAAACCTTCAGGGTCTGAAAAACGCCCTGCCGTCGTTGGAAGCCGGGGTGGTCGACGGGGTCGTCGTCAATGAGCCCATGGTGTCGGTCCTTGTGAAAAAAGGCGTCGGCAGACGTGTCGCGGATCTTGCGGATCTGCCCCCGGAGGGGAAGTGGCGCAACCACCCCTGTTGTGTCGTGGCGGCACGGGAGGAGACCGTGACGAATAAGCGCCGGGCCGTTACGGCGTTGCTCAAGGTTATCGCCGCAGGGGGCGACCTCATGGCAATGGACCGTAAAAAGGCCCTGGCAGCGGAGGCCGCCTGGACGAAGACACCGCCGGGGGTGGGCGAGCGCAGTATTCCTAACGTCACGTACGTCATTCGGCCGGACGAGACCTGGTTGAAGGGGGTGGCGACCTGGATCGATCTCATGACGGCGTCGGGGC
The DNA here is from genome assembly GCA_964474325.1 of uncultured Nitrospirota bacterium. Classification (GTDB taxonomy): domain Bacteria; phylum Nitrospirota; class Thermodesulfovibrionia; order SZUA-242; family CAYYSS01; genus CAYYSS01. The sequence goes on along the minus strand of CAYYSS010000078.1, from coordinate 2,002 downwards.
ACTTCAGGAAAAACCTGCGAGGCAAAAGCGGCGGGGAAATCCAGAACACGCTTCTCTACCTTGAGCCCATGAACGAGGCCCTGGCCGGTATTCAACTCCGGTCCGACGTGGCCGCCGGGGTGCATTGAGTCCGTCGGCGGACAGTCGGGATCTTTTCCGGCCGGGCGGTGACCGGGCCGCCCGGCCGCTGGGCCCCGCGGTACGTTCTGTCCTCGGGGCCATCGTGCCGGTTCTGATCGTCCTCGCCTGGTGGGCGGGGATTCAGAGCGGCACGGCTGTGGTACCTACGTTCGGAGAGGTGTTCGACGTTTTTGTCCATATGTTCGAGACCCCGGACGATCTCTATACCCGGTCCCTGGGTTTTTCCCTGATGATGACCCTGATCCGTCTCGGTATCGGTTTCGGACTGGGTGTGCTCTCCGGCGTACTCGTCGGGCTCTGGGCCGGTACGAACGCGGTGGTCGAGGCCGTTCTGAACCCCGTGGTCCAGATGGCCCGCCCGGTTAATCCCATCGTGCTGTTGCCGATTGCCACGGTGCTCTTCGGGCTTTCGTCCGTGGCGTCGGTGATCGTGGGGGGCGCGGATGCCTGGCGGTACGACGTCTGGGACCAGGTCCAACTGGCCATGATCGTTATCCTCTGGTGGGGCACGTTTTTTCCGGTGTTCCTGAGTACGGTTCACGGTGTTCGGGGTGTGCGCCGGGCGTACCTTGAGACCATGACCCTCCTCGGCGCGGACAGGAGGCAGGTCTTCCGTTACGTTATTTTTCCCTCCGTCCTGCCCGGTATCGCAAACGGTATGCGGGTAGCCCTTGGGGTGGCTTGGCTCGTACTGATCGCCGCTGAGATTTTCCCGGGAACCCGGAGCGGGCTCGGGTACATGCTCTGTGTAGCCTGTAAAACGTCGGACTATCAGTACACCTTTGCTGCGATCATTACGATAGGCCTTGTGGGGTTTCTCATGGACTCGGCGCTTTCCCGCTTCGAGCGCGCCGTATCCCACTGGCAGGCGGCCGAGCGATAGAGGCACGATGATGCACCGAGACGAGGTGGTCGTTTTCCGGGAGCTGTCGAAGACCTTCGCGAGCCGGGAGGGGGTGCGCGTGCGGGCCCTGGAAGGGGTGTCGTTTTCAGGCGCTCCCGGCAGGGTCACCTGTATTCTCGGCCCGACGGGCTCGGGAAAATCCACCCTTCTGCGTATAGCGTCGGGTCTTGAAAGTCCGTCGGCCGGGGAGGTCCGGGTGGGCGGCAGGCTCCCGGCGGCGCTTGCCGGAACGATTGCCTACCTCACCCAACGGCATACCCTGTTTCCGTGGATGCGGGTACGGGATAACGTGGGGCTTCCCCTGACGCTGGCAGCGGGCCGCAGCCAGGGGGGAAGTCAGTCGGTGGAGGAAATTTGCGCCCTTCTCGGTTTGGAAGATGCCTTGGACCTCTATCCTTATGAACTCTCCGGGGGGATGCAGCAGAGGGCGGCCCTGGGAAGGCTTCTGGTCTCCCGGGCGCCGTACTGGTTTCTGGACGAGCCGTTCTCGGCCCTTGACGAACGGACCCGTCATCATCTGCAGGATGTGTTTCTGACCCTCGTAAGGGAGCACGATCTCTCGGTGCTGTTTGTGACCCACTCGATCGACGAGGCGGTCTACCTGGCCGACCGTATCGTGGTCCTCTCGGCCTCCCCGGGCCGGGTGGTGGAAGTCTTCGACCCGGATTTACCCCGGCCCCGGAACCGGCTGGCCCCCGCTTACGGGGAGCTGATCGAGCTGATCCGTCGTCGGATGGAGTCGGCGCTGGCCGAGCAATAGCGGGCCAACGGAACGAAGATATGCTCGCGGATTCTCGCGGAAGACGCGGGTAAACGGCAGAAGGCGCGAAGTTCAGACGTACAACTTCAAAACCCCGTATTTTTTCCTTGCAGTGGCAAAAATACGGGACCGGCGGCCTCAGAAAAATCCGCAACACGGCATAAAACAAGGTTCGGGGTTCCGGGTTCAAGGTTTTG
>CAYYSS010000077.1:0-10027 GCA_964474325.1 uncultured Nitrospirota bacterium | reverse complement strand
GTCTTGGTAAACGCCAGGGGCCTGAAAAGCCTTCCTTCCTGGGCCTCGAGGGTAAACACCGGCATAAACGACACGGTGATCACAAGGAGTGAGAAAAACAGCGGTTTCCCCACCTGCACCGCCGCGTCCACGATCACATCGATACGTCGGGCATCCGGATTGCGTTCAAGGCCCTTGTGGGCGTTTTCCACCATAACGATGGCCGCATCCACCATGGCGCCGATGGCGATCGCAATGCCGCCGAGGGACATGATGTTCGATGTGAGACCGAGATAGTGGAATCCGATGAACGACAGCAGGATCGCCACGGGCAGAGTGACGATGGCCACCAATGCCGAGCGGAAATGAAACAGGAATATGATGCATACAAGACTGACGATCAGGCTCTCTTCGATCAGTTTGTCCCGGAGGGTCTCGATAGCGCGGATAATAAGATCCGAGCGGTCATAGGTCACGACGATCTCGACCCCGTCGGGCAGGGAGGCCTCCACGTTTTTCAGCTGTTCCTTGACCCGCTCGATAACCTCCAGGGCGTTTTCGCCGTAGCGCATGACCACGACCCCCCCCACAACTTCGCCCTTTCCGTCGAGTTCACCGACGCCCCGGCGCATAGCCGGGCCGATGCTCACGTCGGCTACGTCCCGCAGGAGTACGGGGGTGCCCATGGCGTCGGTACCGATGGCAATCATTTCGATATCGTGGACACTCTCGATATACCCCTCGCCCTTGACCATGAATTCCCGGCCGCTGAATTCCACAACACGCCCGCCCACGTCCCTGTTGCTCTCCCGGACGGCCTTTCGTATCGCCATGAGGGAAAGATCGTACGACAGGAGGCGGTTCGGATCCACGGTGATCTGATACTCCTTGACGTGTCCGCCGATGGTGGCAACCTCGGCCACGCCGGGAACCGATTCAAGACTGTATTTCAGATACCAGTCCTGTAAACTCCGGAGTTCAGCCAGGTTCCGGGTTCCCGTGGTGTCCCGCAGGGCGTACTGAAAGACCCAGCCCACCCCGGTGGCGTCGGGCCCGAGGGCCGGAGTAACCCCCGGAGGAAGTTTATTCTGTATCTTGCTCAGGTATTCGAGAATCCTGCTCCGGGCCCAATAGATGTCCACCGAGTCGTCGAAAATTACGTAGACGAAAGAAATGCCGAAAAACGAATATCCCCGGGTAAGCCGGGCGCCGGGGGTTGCCAGAAGTGCGCTCGAGATCGGATAGGTGATCTGGTCTTCCACCAGGTCCGGGCTCCGGCCGGGCCACTTGGTAAAGATGATAACCTGGGCGTCCGATAGGTCGGGGATGGCGTCAAGGGGTATCTTTTGGAGCGCCCAGACTCCCCATAGGCCGAGCAGGCTTACCAGGAGTATAACCATGAATTTGTTCCGCGCACTGCCCGCAATAATCTTTTCAATCATGATGTTATAAGTTCCGCCCGTTTATTCGTTTCGTTCGTTTCACTGGTTTCAGCAGTTCAATTCCGACCCGTAACGATTTCCGATCGGTCCAACAAAGCGGACCGAACGGACCGAATGTACCGCCCCGCCGCAAGAAGCGGGGCATCGATTTTCACCGTCAACCATTTGTTCGCGGCAAGCCGCGGGGAATGAAACCCGCCGGAGGGATTCAACCGGGCTCATTCCGGGAAGATCCCCCTGAGCTGTGCTTCGGAGTCGAGAAGGAAGTTTGCGCCCGCGGCCACGGTTTCTCCAGGGCGAAGCCCCGAGATCACCTCGCGGAAATTACCCGCCCGGACTCCTATCCGCACCTTTCTCGGCCGGTAGGCGCCCTCGCCCATGTCTACGTAAACGATCTGTTCGCGGCCCGTCTCGATGACCGCATCGGCGGGCAGGACCCAACGGGTACCCAGGTCCACCTTGATCTCCACGTCGGAGAACATCATGGGTTTCAATTTCAAATCCCGGTTCGGCACCTCGAACCTGACCTGCGTGGTCCGCGTAGCGCTCTCCAGGGTGGGATAGATATAGGTAATGGTGGACTCCAGAGGCTCGCCCGGAAACGCACTCATGGTAATGACGGCTTTTTGACCGACACGGACAAAAGCCATTTCGGATACATAGATATCCGCCAGAATCCAGACCCGTGAGAGGTCCACTATTTCCATAAGGGGCTGTCCAGCCCCCACCCGGGCGCCCTCATCAACCTTTTTATTGCGTACGAAACCGTCGGAAGGGGCGTACAGGGTTATCGTTCTACGCAGTGTACGGTCCCGCTCCAGGGCGGCTATCTGCGCCGGGGTGACGTCCCAATAGGCAAGCCGGCGACGGGCCGCATCGAGAATTTTTCGGGCGTCCCGCTGGATCATGCGGTCGTAGGCGCCTCCATTGGGGACCGGATCGTCATCCCAGGAAAGGGCGAGAAGAAACTCCTCCTGGGTAGCCACCAGTTCCGGGCTGTATATTTCCGCGATCGGTTCGCCTTTTTTTACGGGTTTTCCCTCGTAGTCCGCATAGAGTTTCTCGATCCACCCCGACACCCTCGTCGTCACCCGGCGAACATACCGTTCGTCGGCCCCGACCATGCCGGCGGTCCGGATCGTTCGGTAAATCCGTTTCTTCCGGAGCGAAACTCCCCGCACGCCGATCTGTCGTATGTCGGCCGGGTTAAATTCCACCTGGGGCGGCTCGTCGAACTCGTCCCAGTCGTCTTCCCCGCTGTCTGCCGAGGTCTCGGCCGCCCCGGAAGGCTCGCCGGCCCCGTACGAATCCCCGCGAATGAAAGGGGCCGTCGTGAGAAACACGAGGAGCATGACGGTAAGAGAAATCGACGTTTTATTCATGGGTTCTTTCTCCCAAGGCGCTCGGGCCCGACACCGGAGTGCCGGTACGGGACCCGGTCACGAGATTATTTACCGCCGTCCCGGAGGTCGTCGGTGCGAAAACGACATCGCCCGCAAGTGCGGCGAGCCGGGCGGCGGCGTGCTGACGCATGGCATACTGTTTCCAATACCCCAGATCCGCGTTCATGGCGTCCACCAGGTTTCGTATGACCATGGTCATATCCGCTTTTCCGTTACGATAGGCGGCCAAGGCGCTCTCGAGTCCCTGCCGGCTCTTTTCCCGCAAACCCCTTTCGTAAAGCGCCATGAGTTCCTGGGCCTTCATAAGCCGGGACCACTCGGACCGGGCCTCGGCCTCGACCGAACGCCGGGCGGATTCCAGACGCGCCTCGGCGGCCGCGAGTTCCGCCCGGGCCTCCCGCACGGCCGCCTCCTGTTTGTCCCGGGCAAATATCGGTATCGTCGTGGAAATACCCACGCGCCACAGGTCGCGGATGTTGGAGGAATTCCGTGCGGCGTACATCCCCGCTACGGTAATGTCCGGATAACGGTTGCGCCGCGCCAGGGCCAGGGACGTCTTCGCCGTCTCAACGGCCCGCTCGCGGGCCGCGATCGCCGGCGACGCCGACAGGATCGTCGAACTCGCATCGGCGAGTGTTGCGGCCGGGAGCCGGTACGAAACGGTTTCGGTACGGCTCGACAGGATCGTTTCGGCGTCCATTCCCGTAACCTCGGCCAGCGTGGCGGCCGTACGTCTGCGTGTATCGTGAACCGCCTCGATCTTCTCCAGAACCCGGTATTTCTGAGTCTGGGCCATGAGTACGTCCTGAAGCCCCGCGACCCCCGAACCGTACCGGGCCTCAGCGACTTCTTCGATACGCTCGATCTGACGGAGCAGACCCCCGAGGAGGGAAATACTTTCCCCGTCCCGCACGAGATCGGCATAGGCCATCCTCACCCGGGCCGCGGTACGGGTCCGGGTTCCGCGGATCTTTTCCCCCGCTACGGCCTCCATTTTCGCCGCCCGTTCGGCCCTGAGACCCCGTTTCCCGGGAAAGGGGAATTTCTGGCTCAGCGTAAACGACAGATTGCTCATGGGGCGGTCGCCGAGTGAGAAGCGGTCCCAACCGTCGTTCTGGAGGCCCACGGCGAACATGGGATCGGGCAGACTTCCGGCCTGGGATATGCGTTCACCGACCGCGCGCCGATTCTCCTCCGACTCCCGCACATCCGGGTTCGTATCGAGGGCCCGGGCGATCAGGTCGTCTACCCGGAGTACCGGCACGTCACCCGCATCCGCTCCAAAAGCGGAAAACGGCCCGAGCGCGAGCATAGCCCAGAAAACAACGAAGCCCACGGGAAAACGCCAGTGAGATCCTTTTTTCATGCGTCCGCAGTTCTAGTGGGCGTCAACGTTGAATTTTGCCTTCGAGACTCCGCTGTCGCCGGGTCGTTTGAACTTCACGGTCACATACCACGGACCGGCCATGGAGAAATCCAACTTTGTGCGATAGACGTCACCGTCAAGTTTCGCCTTAGTCTTATAATCCATGGGCGGCATACCGGGCATTGCGGCCATGCCGTAGTAGACCCGCACCTTGGCGTCGGTAACGGCCGCGCCGTTGTTATCCGTGATTGAGACGGAAAGCCCGACCGTATCCACCGGAATAGTTTCGGCGCCGAATACGACCTTCACCAGGAGATCCCCGATCTTCTTTTCCATGGTCAACCCCGCGCCAAAAGCCGTCGCCGAGAAGACAAGCAGGACCAGCCCGGTCAGGATCAACGTTTTAAGACTTCGATTCATGTTCACAGCACAACCTCCTTAAGAAACTCAGACTTTCGCCGCCGCCCGGGCGGCCGGGACCTTATCAACCAAGAACCGTGCCGCCGGGTTTTCCTTTAATTTATGCGTGTTACTGCAAGAAGATGCCAAAATTGCGCGATTTGCTACAGCTCGACTGTAGGATTTGCTACAGAGGTAGGACCGAGGGAACCTCAGGAAATCGAATGAGGCAAGCCGGCAGACCCGGGACCTGGACCGGCAGGCTGTTGAAAAAGCTCCAGATTAAAACCGCCACGCCCGCAAGAGCGAGCAACTGGGGAAAATTACGAAAAACATAGGTTCCCGCTTTCGCGGGAACGACGAAACCAGGGCCGCAGGTTTTTTCAACATCCTGGTTGTGAAGGTACGAGATGCCGACACAACCAGCACCCGCCTGCCTTCGGGAAAAAACTATTTTTTCTTCGGGCGTTTTTTCCCGGCGGTCTTTTTCGCCGTAGCCGTCTTCCCGGCGGGTTTCTTAACGGAGGCTTTTTTGGCGACAGTTTTCTTCGGCGAGCTTTTCTTCGTAACCGAGGCCTTGGCGGCCGTTTTTTTCTTCCGTACTGTCTTTACCGCCTTTTTCGGCGTGGTTTTCTTGGCCACCCCGCGTGCCGTCGTCTTTTTCGGAGTGCTTTTGCTGATTTGGGCCTTTTTCGTAACGGTTTTTCCCGTCGCGGCCTTTTTCGTCGCCGTTTTCTTTACCGCCGGTTTTTTACCTGCGGCTTTTTCGGCCGCGGTTTTCCCGGCGCTTACTTTTTTCGTCGCCGCTTTTTTCCCGGCTGGTTTTTTCGATACCGCTTTCTTCGCCGTAGCCTTTGCTGCCGCAGGTTTCTTGGCGGCTTTGGCCTTTGTCGGGGCCTTCTGCGCCCGCCGGGCCATCAATACGGCGGCTTTCTGCTTGCTCTCTTTCCGTGCCGGGGCTTTTTCCGGGGCCGGAGAGGGCTTTTTCGGTTTCTTTTTGCCGACCCCGTACTCGACTTCTATCCGGTATTCGATCGAGGCGTGGTCCGGCGGAAGGTCCCCCTCGGTCGCCATGCACTGCATCTTCCCTTCACGGACCTTGTCCCGTCGTCGGACCATGGAACGGATCACCGAAGCGAGATCGAATCCGCCGGTCTCGCATTCCCGGATCATACAAGGCATAAGGAAATAGGCCCGGTCCGTGTCGGGATAAACGTTGACCACCCGGTTCATCAGAACCGGATTCTCACCTTTCTGGTAATAGGTCATCCTTATAACCATATGTTCAACCGTCGGAAATGCGTCTTCCACAAGCGGAGACTGTTCCCGCTGGAGCGCCCGTTCCTCTTGGATAGGACTCAGATTCCGCCTTACGACCATGGATTCTCCCCCGTTAGTCTACGTGCAGGTATTCCGCCTGAAAAATCGGCGCACTGTCCCAGGCTGGCGCCACGGCTCAAACCGCGGGGCCGTACCACGGCCGCCGCACCCGGTCTTTCATGCGGGAAATTCACCGGCTATTCTATTGAAAAAAAAGCGTTATTGTCAACCCTGGGGAGCGCAACCGTCGATGAACATACCCTTGGAAACGCGCGGGGGGCCGGGGGCAGCAACCCCGTCCGTCCTTGCCGGCTTTCCTTCGGGACACACGTTTTCGGTTAGAATGTTCTTTTAAATTATTGAGAGAGGACGAAATGTACGAACTGACCATAGAACAGACGTTTTCCGGGGCACACCAGCTCAGGGGCTATCAGGGCCAGTGCGAGAAGCTCCACGGACACAACTGGAAGGTAACGGTTACCGTGTCCACCGAACAGCTTAACGACATAGGTCTGGGAATCGACTTTCACGAACTCAAGGCCAAAGCAAAAGAGGTTCTGGAGACCCTTGACCACGGGTTTCTGAACGAAGTGTTTCCGTTCACGGAAATCAACCCATCGTCGGAAAATATCGCGAAATACATCTTCGATTCGATGAAGAAACACCTCCAGGACTACGACGGCGTGCAGGTCTCGGCCGTGACGGTCTGGGAATCCGACACGGCCTCGGCCACGTATTACGAATAAGGAACGGAATGGGGCTCGTTTCCGGCTCGATCAACCTCCTTCGTTATCGGGTAAGCGGCAAACCCGGCGGGGAGGCAATAAAAACATATGCCGAGGCGGTCAGACGCTACGCCTTCCGGGAACCGGCGGAGGACGCGGCAGCGCCTCGCACCGTGGGCTGGGTGAATATCCTCGACCCGTTTGACAGCGCCTTTGCCACGGCCGGCTTCGAGTTCGGGGGAAGAATCGTCCTCTCCCTCCGTATCGACGAACGCAAGGTCCCCCGGCGTCTTCTTCTGCATCACATCCGCCGGGCCGAGGAAGAGACCAAATCCGCCCAGGGAAAGGAATTCCTGTCGAAAGGCGAAAGGACCGAGATAAAGACACGGGTCCTCCAGGACCTCTACCGGCGCTCACTGCCCACCCCGGCCATATTCGATCTTCTCTGGATACCCGCCGAGCAGGCCGCTTACTTCACGGGTTCAACGGAGAACGCCCGGACCGAGTGCGAAAATCTGTTCGAAATGACCTTCGGATTCCGGCTGATCAGGGAGATTCCGTATACCCTCATGGAACGACATCTGCCGCAGGGTGCTGAACGATCCATGGAACGGCTCCGCCCCTCGGTCGTTTTCAAGGCCGTTTCATAGCCGACGATGGACCTCCTTGAACAATCCGACGAAACGCGGTTCCTCGGCCGGGATTTTCTCACCTGGCTCTGGTTTCGGTCCGAGACGGACGGCGTTTTCGAGTCCGACGCCCTCGGCCGCTTTCACGTGGTCCTCGCCGACCGGATCGAGCTTTCCGCCGACTCCGCCGATGACCCCGAGACGGTAATCGTCCGGGGCACGGGGCACGAGATCTTCGAGGCCAGGATCGCCCTTTCCCGGGGAAAAGCCGTCTCCCGGGCCGTCTTCCGCCTGTCGAACGAGGGCGACGAGTGGGTCATGACCCTGGACGATACCTGGCTTTCCCCCCGTTCGCTCAAAATCCCGAAGGTCCTTCCCCCGGAAGAAGAGCCCGACCGGGAAGGCATGCTCCTTGAGCGCGTCTACCTGATCGAGCGAAGTATCGCCATGCTCGATGCCCTCGCAAAAACCTTCATCACCCTCCGCACCTCGGCAGAGTGGGAAAAAAAGACCCTCCCGGCCGTCCGCGACTGGATAAAAACCGCAATCGGCTGACAACGGAAAACCGGCTCGCGGATTTTCGCGGAAACGGCGCGGATGAGGAGAAGAATGACGGTTTTCAGAACAGGCGAAGGAGCAGTTGAGGGGGCACGACTGGATGTCCCCGATTCGTTTTCTCAGTCAACAAGCCGGTTCACCATTCGGAGTTCAGCCAGGCGGGCGAACCCTGTCACTGCCGAAGAATTACCGCGAAAGGGGCCGCCGGGCCGGGCGAGCCATGAAAACCTTCCCGGCAGAGCATTCGGAATCCGTATCCGGCTTTGTTCGGAACGAGTGTCCGGCTTGTTCCGGGATCCGGATCTTGACATTTCAAGACACGTCAGGCAACCTTATGGTATGCCCACGATAAAGATCAGCTCGAAGGTCGAAGACAGGGCGTGGAACGACCTGAAAAAACTTGCTGCGGAATCGCATCAGAACATCTCGGGTCTCCTGACGGAAGCCATTCAGGACTATGTGCGCCGGCGACGCGTCAGGCCGGTGGTACTGGATCACCTCAGGGATTCCATACGCGACAACGAAGAGTTGGGCCGCCTCCTCGCCGAATAGATATGACAGCCCACCTGTCGGTGCAGGAGGTGCTTGAGATCCACGGCAGCCTGATTGAGCATTTCGGCGGGGTGCCGGGAGTTCGCGACATGGGGCTTTTGGAAAGCGCCCTGTACCGACCGCGGACGGGCTACTACGAGGATCTTGCGGCAATGGCCGCAGCCCTGTTCGAATCCCTGATCATGAATCATGCCTTTGTTGACGGCAACAAACGCATTGCGTTTTTCGCTACGGACGTTTTTCTTCGCCTGAATGGTTATCGTTTCGATGTGCAGCCGAAAACGGCGCATCGTTTTCTCGTGGGGCTTCTGGAAGAAGCCGGCTGCAATTACGACCGTCTGCTGCCCTGGGTTCGCGGATCCGTGGTTCTGTTGGAAGAATAGCTTGGTTGAGTCGCGGTAGGAATGCCGGTCTCCCGGCGCTCTCGGGTCCCGTTTTTATGCACGAGCTTCATATCATCATACCGGCAAATGCATAATTTCGATCCCATTTTCCATTTCATGACGGCGATCGGGACCTGCCGCCGGTGCCCTTGAACTCGGGTTCAGTCCCGCCCCGGCGGCAGAGGGTACAATAGTGCTGGCCCGGTTGTCGCCTTCGGCGTTTCGGTGACCGTGGTTTGACTTATTTCTTTCGGAGGTTTCCCATGAAAAGACTTTCGTACCTGGTTGTATTCCTTTCCGCGCTGCTCCTCGCCGGTTCCGGGTGGGCGGTGCCCACGACCCTCACGGTTCGGGTGCGTGCCCACGACGCCAAGTTCGTGGGTACGGGCGTGGGCGACGTAAAGGTCGCGGTGCGGGACGCCTTCACGGGGGAAGTCGTTGCGTCCGGTTTCATCACGGGGGGTACGGGCAACACCAAGGCCCTCATGATGGAGCCGAAGAAGCGGGATACCGTCCTTTCGGACGCGTCGGCCGCGGGCTTCGAGACGGTTCTCGATATCGATGCGCCGCGGAAGCTGGAAGTGGAGGTGGCCGGGCCCCTTTCCGCCGGCGCGGCCATGCACCGGGAGGTAAAGACCACCTGGCTCATTCCCGGCCGGGATATCCGGGGCGACGGGATTCTGTTCGAGTTCTACGGGCTCATCGTGCGGACCACCTCTCCCACCCAACATGAATTCGCGCCCACGGGACAGGCGACGATCCGTGCCCATGTCACCCCCATGTGCGGCTGCCCGGTGCGTCCGGGTTTCATCTGGGACTCGAAGAATTTCACCGTAACGGCCGTGGTGGAAAAAGACGGCTCGGTGGTCGCGACGGTTCCGATGAGCTATGCGGGAAAAATCGGGGATTTCACCGGAGATCTCACCCTGGATTCCCCGGGAACGTACAAGGTGACGGTTCTTGCCTCGGACGACAAGAACAACCAGGGGGCGGACGTAACAACCTTCATCGTCGTTCCCGCAGCAAGGCTGAAGAAACTGGCCGGCCACTGAACCACCGGGAAAAACATCCCCATCGTACCGAACGGAAAACGCCGGGCCCACCCAAGGGCCCGGCGTTTCACTCGCGCGACACTCGCGACACAGGGTCAGGTCGCGCTTTTATGCATAGCTGCTTCATGCCCTTTCCCGGATCCACCCGGTCGTATGGTGAACGCCGGGATCGCCGCGATTTCCGTTCCAAGGAGGATCCGCCCCTGCAGGTTCTCCCAC
>CAYYSS010000076.1:0-10036 GCA_964474325.1 uncultured Nitrospirota bacterium | reverse complement strand
CGGGCAGGCGACACCCATAGAGAAACTCGATCGCGTCGTCCTGGTGGGCGGCGGATTCGGTGTCGCCCCCCTCTACCCCATTGGGCGCGCTTTCAAGAAGGCCGGCAGTAGTGTCACGGCGATTCTCGGGGCCCGAAACGCGGATCTCCTGATCTACGAAAACGAAATGCGGGCCGTGTGCAACCAGGTCCTGGTCACCACCGACGACGGAAGCAGGGGTATAAAGGGGGTCGTCACCACCGCCCTCGAAAAAGAACTCCGCAATGCCGGGGCTGATCTCGTTATGGCGGTGGGGCCGGCTATCATGATGAAATTCGTCGCCGAGACCACCCGGCCATTCGGTGTCAAAACCATCGCCAGCCTCAATCCGATCATGGTGGACGGCACCGGGATGTGCGGCGGGTGCAGGGTATCCGTAGGAGGGGTGAGCCGTTTCGCCTGTATCGACGGGCCCGACTTTGACGCGCATCTCGTAGACTGGGATCTTCTCCTCAGCCGCCAGCGAACCTATCAGGCGGAAGAACGGGAATCCTTCGAACGCTGGAAACAGCGCCACGCCCACCTGCTCGTCGAGGAAACCGGTGAACTATCGACCCGTTGAATACACCCTGACGCGGACAAGCCGCTCAGGGGGCGGAAGTCAGAGGTCAGAGGCCGGAAGTTTGTACGCCTTCGGCGGAAGTCAGGAGGGAGAAGTCGGCAGTCGGCAGCTTTTGAACGTTAGACGGGAAACGGGAGACGTGAGATGTTTTTTTCCGTACTTCTCACTTCCAACTTCTTCCCTCTCCCTTCAGACAGCCTTTCACCATTCACGTTTCACATGGGTGTTTCCGATGGGCTCTGTCCTCTGTCGTCTGTCCTCTGATGCTCCGCCGGCCCCGTGTTTTATGCAACTGCAAGGTACAAAACCCTCCCGTACCGGCACGCCGCGGTCCAGGGCGCTTCCCCCAACCCCTTCCCTCCGTGCGCCCGCCACGGCGGCCGGTCGTTTTTTAACAGGGCTCGGTGTCGTACGATGATCGAGCCGAACACGGTGGAGTAAACCCCTATGACGAACGGAAACGATAACGGCAGAAAACCGAAGATTATCCCCGAGAAGACCCCCATGCCCGAACAGTCCCCCGACGTCCGGCGGAAAAATTTCGAGGAAGTCTCCCTCGGGTACGGCGAGGATGAGGCCGTACGGGAGGCCTCCCGCTGTCTCCAGTGCAAAAAACCCGGATGCGTGGAAGGCTGTCCGGTGGGCGTGCCGATCCCATCCTTCATCAGGGAAATACACGGCGGAGATTTCGCCCGCGCCATCAGGATTATCAAGACGAAGAATCTCCTTCCCGCGGTTTGCGGCCGGGTATGCCCCCAGGAGAACCAGTGCGAAAAAACCTGCGTCCTCGGCAGGAAACACGAGCCGGTCGCCATCGGCAGGCTCGAACGGTTTGCCGCGGACTGGATGCTCAGGCAGGGGGATATCCTGCCCGCCGAGGTCGGCCTGCCCACCGGCAGGCGGGTCGCCGTGGTGGGGAGCGGACCCGCGGGCCTTACCTGTGCCTATGACCTCATCCAGGCGGGCCACCAGGTAACCGTGTTCGAAGCCCTCCACGAACCGGGGGGTGTGCTCGTCTACGGCATTCCCGAGTTCCGCCTTCCGAAGAAGATCGTCGCCTGCGAGATCGAGGCCCTGCGGGCCATGGGCGTCGAAATCGAAACCAATGCGGTCGTAGGCAAACTCTACGACCTTGACGAACTCCTGGAAGACTACGACGCCGTATTCGTCGGAACCGGGGCCGGACTTCCCCGCTTCATGAACATCCCCGGTGAGAATCTCAACGGTGTCTACTCGGCGAACGAATTCCTTACCCGAACCAATCTCATGCGCGCCTATGCCTTTCCCGAATTCGATTCGCCGGTAAAAGTGGGAAGTAGGGTCGCCGTTATCGGCGGCGGTAACGTGGCCATGGACGCCGTGCGGACCGCGCTCCGTCTCGGCGCGGAAACGGCGACGATCATCTATCGGCGATCCATGACCGAACTGCCCGCCCGCGCCGAAGAAGTCCACCACGCCCGGGAAGAGGGTGTCGCCTTCAAACTCTGCACGAATCCCGTAGGGATCGTCGGCGACGAAGGCTGGGTCCGGACCGTCGAGTGCGTCCGGATGGATCTCTGTGAACTGGACGAATCCGGCAGGCGTACGCCCGCGCCGATCCCCGGCTCCGAGTTTCACATCCCGGCAGCTGTGGTGATTATGGCCGTCGGTACCGGTGCGAATCCCCTCGTGCCGGAGAGCACGGAAGGCCTGGCCCTTAATAAACGGGGTTACATCCTCGCCGACGAAAGAGGGGCCACGAACAAACCCGGCCTCTTTGCCGGCGGCGATATCGTCACCGGGTCGGCCACGGTGATCTCCGCCATGGGCGCCGGGCGAAAAGCCGCCCGGGCGATCAACGAATTCCTGGTGCGGGGGGAAGCGAAAGCGGTCCCGGCGGAGGCAAAAGGCTGACGAAAAAAACAAGGGCGGCCCCGACTCGCGTCGGGGCCGCCGCAGGATGACTGAAAAACGATCCCTGAAGGATGTCGGTTATCCCAACCGTTTCCTGAACTCCTCCACCTGTCTCTTCAGCCGCTCGGGACACCGGTCGCCGAACTGGGCGAAGTGCTGTTCGATATCCGGGATCTCCTTGCGGAAAGCCTCGCTGTTTACGGCGAGAAGTTCATCCATATCCTCATCGGAAATGTCGAGTCCCGAGAGATCCAGATCGTCCTTGGTCGGCATACGCCCGAGCGGGGTATCGACCGCGCCGGCCGTGCCGTCGAGACGCTCGCACATCCACTTGAGTACCCGGCTGTTGTCGCCGAAACCGGGCCAGAGGAACTTGCCGTCGCTGTTCTTTCTGAACCAGTTGACGTAGAAGATTTTCGGGGCCTTGTCGCCGAGTTTATCCCCCATATCGAGCCAGTGCTGGAAATAATCCCCCATATTGTACCCACAGAAGGGTTTCATCGCCATGGGGTCCCGCCGGAGATTACCCACCGCACAGATGTCGGCCGCCGTGGTCTCCGACGATGCGGTCGCACCCATGAACACCCCGTGATCCCAGTCGTAAGCCTCGTGTACAAGCGGCATCTCGCACGCCCGCCTGCCCCCGAAGACGAAGATATCGATCGGCACCCCGGCCGGGTCTTCCCAGTCGGGACTGATCACCGGACACTGGGACGCCGGCGCGGTAAAGCGGGCGTTGGGATGGGCCCCGTCCGTGCCGTCTGCCGGGGTCCAGTCGTTCCCCTTCCAGTCGATACCGTGCGCCGGGGGATCGCCGTCCATACCCTCCCACCACACGTCGCCGTCGTCGGTAAGGACACAGTTCGTAAAAATAACGTTTTCCTTGACCGAATCCATCGCCATGGGATTTGAATCGTAGGACGTCCCCGGGGCGACCCCGAAGAAACCGGCCTCGGGGTTGATGGCGTAGATACGGCCGTCGGCGCCGATTTTCATCCAGGCGATGTCGTCACCGAGGCATTCCGCCTTCCAGCCCTCGATCGTGGGCTGGAGCATGGCCAGATTGGTTTTGCCGCAGGCCGACGGAAACGCCGCTGCAATGTGGTAGCGTCTGCCCTCCGGGCTGGTAAGGCGCAGGATGAGCATATGCTCGGCCATCCAGCCCTCGCGCCGGGCCATGGCGGAGGCGATCCTGAGGGCCAGGCATTTCTTTCCAAGAAGGGCATTCCCCCCGTATCCCGACCCATAGGACCATATGAGGTTTTCCTCGGGGAAATGGCTGATATATTTTTTCTCAATCGGCGCACAGGGCCAGTCGGCATCCTTCTGCCCCGGTTCGAGGGGTGCCCCGATGGAGTGCATGCAGGGAATGAACTCTCCGTCCGTGCCGAGCACATCCAGGACCCTCGAGCCCACCCGGGTCATGATATCCATGTTGCACACCACATAGGGGCTGTCGGTAATCTCCACGCCGATTTTCGAGATCGGTGAGCCGATGGGCCCCATGGAAAAGGGAATCACGTACATGGTGCGCCCTTTCATGCAGCCTTTATAAAGCCCCCGCATGGTCTCCTTGAGTTCATCCGGAGCCATCCAGTTATTCGTGGGACCGGCGTCCAACTCGTTCGTGGTACTGATGTAGGTACGGTTTTCCACGCGGGCCACGTCACTGGGATCCGAACGGAAGAGAAAGCTGTTCGGCCGTTTCTTCAGCGGCGTCGCCATGCCGATATCGACCATTCCCTGCATAAGCCGATCGTACTCTTCTTTTGATCCGTCGCAAACGTAGACCTCCTCCGGCCGGCACATGTCGGCCATTTCCTGTATCCACGTCTTCAGTCTCTCGTGTTTCAAGGTAGAGATATCCATAAGCGTCATATCCTCCAATCTCGAATATGGCGCCAGCGCTTCTGCCGGCGATTTTCAGTTACGTGATACCGCACCGGGGCGGCCGAATGGTCTCCCGGCCCGGTCCTGCGGTGGGTGCTGCTGCGCTGGTGTCAGATTAAGGTTACCTATTGTACTGAAACTCCAGAAAAAATAAAAGTGCGACGATGACCGCCGAACGGGATATGTCGGCACGGGCCGCAAACCCACCGAAACCGGCGGGCCCGCACCCCGGGTTTCCGGAGGCACATCGAGCACGCCGGAATCTCTTGACGGTCACGATAGATGGTGTTCGTTTTGATGAGACAGCCGTGCAACCGTCAAAGCGGCGCGATAAGATCAAGACTGCAGATCCGCACGTCAAACGATCCGTCGGCGCGGGTAAAGACCGTATCGTCGGGCAGGATACCGATCAGGAGATCATTCGGGCCGAGAAGCGAGCCGTCGTAGCCGGCATCCCGGAGGTCCCTCAGGACCCCTCGGTACAGTGCAGCGTAGTCACGGTGCCCCATGATGCCGTCACATACCGCCCGTTCGAGGCTCACGGGGCGGAGAAGCGGGTTTTCGTTTTGTGCCACCCACTCGTCGGGACCGTTGAAATAGCCCCAGACCGTTATATAGTTGTGGCGGGCCCTGAGTACGGGGGCACCGTCGGGCGTACGGCGACGACGATGGGTGGTATAACGGCGCCGGTCCTCTGATTTTTCCACCTTGCGGGACCCGGCCATGTAAATCGCCCGCAGATAGACCGTACCGATTCCCCGTTCCGTAAGGTCCTGAACGATCCGCGCCTCCTCAAACGGGCTGTTAAAACCCCGCCTTCGCGCAGCGCGGATCAGGGGGTCGCCTTCGACGCCCCGGGGCAATTCGCCGACCCGCGACGTCTTCCAAACCAGGTGTACGTTGTCTTTCGAGAGGGTGTAGTTTACCTCGTTGTTCTCCGACAGGGGGACCTGGGGGGTTTTCCGCCAGCGCTCCGGCAGAAAATAGTCGAAAAGGCGGGCGTTTCGTCCGACCACCCACAGGTTTCCCCCGGTACTCTCCACGTGGCCGAAGATATACGGGACCCCCATGACTTCCGTGGGTTTGAGGTGGAGCGGAACGGTAGTCGGACTGAAACGGTCCCGCTGGCAATCGAGGTACGAATGCCTCCGGGTATGCTGAACTTCACGCTGGTGGCGGTCGGTGCGCACCAGCAACTCGTAGTCCACCACGGAGTATCGCCCCTCGTCGACCAGTCCGACGAGATAGTCCCGGGCCGCGACGCTCCCCCCTCCCTCCTGCCCGATCATCCGACGGCACCGCTCCATATCCGCGGCGTCGATGATGACGTGCTGGGGCTTCATATCGGCAACGGCGTAACCCTTCCTTTCCATGTCGGCTATCGCCTTGCGGGTCACTCGCTCGAGATATGCCGCCCGTACGTCGCCCTTAAGGCCGGTCTCGGTGAACGCCTCGACAACGTCGGCGCCCCGGATCCATCCGTAGACGAGCTTGTACTGCCGCAGGATATCCAGATCGATTCCCGGATGCCGGGCGCGAATGCGGTTGATCCGGGACCGGGACCGTCCCGTCTGCCACTTCTGCATACGCCCGGGGGGGACATAGATCGCCAGGGGTTCCTGGGTCCGTATCCGGAGTTCGGGCGGGCCGTAGCGACCTTCCCGCATCTCCATGACAAGGGCGAATTCCTCCCACGGGCTGTTGAACTGGGCGTTGATGAATTCCTCTAGGGTATGGGTGTCGAGCGGGACGTCTTCCCCTACCCGGCAATTCTTGACCACGAGATCCAGAACGACACCCCTCACCGGGCGGGTCGGCACACGGTACACGCAACTGGTACCCTCCAGGCGCTCACGATGGAGACGGAACCAGCGGCGTTCGTACCAGTTCGCCACCGCCAGATGTTCCGCGTACGGAAGACCGTACCGGGTGAGATAGAGGTCACCCCCGTCGTCCGTTTTCGTATGGACA
The DNA here is from genome assembly GCA_964474325.1 of uncultured Nitrospirota bacterium. GTDB lineage: Bacteria > Nitrospirota > Thermodesulfovibrionia > SZUA-242 > CAYYSS01 > CAYYSS01. The sequence continues at coordinate 3,681 of CAYYSS010000076.1, read as the reverse complement.
TAGACGACCCCGAGGGCGCTCATCAGGGATTCGGGTACAACCTGCGATACGCGGCACGTAACGGGGGGCGCCTCGAGCAGGGAGCGCTGTTCGCTGAGAATCCGGTCCATGTTCAGGCGAGTCCGGCCGAGCGGGCCGCCTCGCTCACCGCCGTGGCCACCCGGTCGACGACCGTGCGGTCGAAAATGCTCGGGATAATGTAATCGGCGTGCAATTCCCCGTCCGGTATAACCCGGGCGATCGCATCGGCCGCGGCCAGGCGCACCGTATCGTTCACCGAGCGGGCCCGTACGTCGAGAAGCCCCCGGAAAATACCCGGGAACGCAAGCATGTTATTGACCTGATTGGGATAATCCGACCGTCCCGTTGCGAGCACCCGTACAAGCCTGTCAATCGACTCGGGGGCGACTTCCGGATCCGGGTTCGCCAGAGCGAATACAACCCGGTCCCGGGCCATGGTTTTTACGTCCCCGGCGTCGATAACGTCGGGACCGGAAACCCCGATAAACACGTCGGCGCCGGCGAGACACTCTTTGAGCGACCCTTTCCGTCTCCGTGGATTCGTCCTATAGGCGAGTTGCTTCTTGTAGGAATTCATACCCTTTCGGCGGCCCCGATAGATCCCCCCGGTACGGTCGCAGACGACGATGTCCTTGATCCCGTAGGCAAGCAGGAGATTAGCGGTGGCGATCCCCGCCGCACCTGCCCCGGCGATCACCACCCGGAACCGCCGGATCTTTTTGCGAAGCAGACGCCCCACGTTGATGAGTCCCGCGAGCACCACCACGGCCGTGCCGTGCTGGTCGTCATGGAACACCGGAATATCCAGGGCCTCCTGGAGGCGGGTCTCCACTTCGAAACACCGGGGGGCGGCGATATCCTCAAGATTGATACCGCCGAGGGCCGGGGCGATCCTTTTGACCGTCTCGATGATCTCTTCGGGGTCCTGGGTTGTGAGCGGCAGGGGGAAGGCGTTGATACCGGCGAACTCCTGAAAGATCATCGCCTTGCCTTCCATGACCGGAAGCGAGGCAACCGGACCGATATTGCCGAGCCCAAGGACCGCACTGCCGTCGGTTACGATGGCAACGGTATTGCCTTTGATCGTGTAGCGGTAAGCCTCGTCCGGATTGTTTTCAATCGTACGGCAGACCCGCGCCACCCCCGGCGTATAGACTCGGGCAAGATCGTTACTGTCGTGAATCGGCGTCTTGCCGCTGACCGTGATCTTCCCCCCTTCGTGTACGGAAAAGGTATGGTCCACAACCTGTACCACCCGTACCCCCCGGACGGTCTCCAGGGCCGCCACGATCTGTTCCTCGTGGGCCTCGTCGCGGGCGTTGACCGTGATATCGCGAACCAGCACGCCACGCCGGGCCTCGACGATCGTCACATATCCCAGGTCGCCGCCGGTGCGGCTGATCGCACGGGCCACCCGCGCGAACATGCCGACTTTATTGTCGATCTCGACGCGGATATTGATACTGTAGCTCGGACTCGGCAGATATCCCATCACGTTACCTCTCAGACTATACCCTTTGTTGCGGAAGAATTGCCCCTTTCGCGGCAATTCTTTTGCAACAACAGGGGTATCCCCCTGTACGCAGCGCCGCGCGGCCTCGGTACTTAACCGCGCCTGCTCCATACCGAAAGACACCCTGCCCGACCGGGCGCACAAGCCTTGCAAGGTTCAGGCGGTTTATGCTTGAATAGCATCGCCGGTGGTGGGTCACCCCGGTGGTCGTGGGGAAGTGATATAAAATATCGCCCAGCGGCGGCAGTGGAAGCACCTTCCAGTGTTACCCGTTCCGAGACACGCGGAACAAGGCCCCCCACAAACATTATCTCGCGTAAATGACAACAATGCGGAGGACAAATTGTTGGCTACCGTGCTAACGCCGACGGGCGCGCTCGCGCTCTTCGCCGCCGGACTGGCCGGGGCGCTTCTGCTCCCACGGCGGGTGGTACGGCTGACCTACGCCCTCTATGCCCTCGGCGCCGTCGCGGCCGGCCTCTGGGCCTGGTTTTTTCCAGCGGTCGCGCTGGACGTCCGTCTTCCGCTCTCGTCCGTTCTCGGTTTTCACCTTGCCGCCCGGGGCCTCGGCGCCTTTTTCTGTATCGTGCTTTCTCTCCTGGCAGCAGCAACCTCCGTCTACTCCCCGGGCTACACGGCCCACGCCTCCCGTCCCCGGATCGCCGCGGTCGTCTATGGATTGTTTCTCCTCAGTATGTATGCCGTGTTTCTTGCGGCGGATATCTTCACCTTCCTGATTGCGTGGGAACTCATGTCGCTGGTTTCCTACTTTCTCGTTACCGCCGGAATCGAGAACGAGGAGTCCAACCGCACGGGTCTCCTCTACGCCCTCATGACCCACGCCGGAACCGCACTGATCCTCGCCGCCTTCCTCATCATGGCGGAGCGCGCCGGGTCCATGGAATTCGACGCCATCCGACGGACCATGCACGGAGCCCCCGCCGCGTTTCGATCCGTGGTCTTTCTCCTGGCCTTCGCGGGGTTCGGCACCAAGGCGGGGGTGGTCCCCCTGCACATATGGCTCCCGCGGGCCCATCCCGCCGCACCCTCGAATGCATCGGCCCTCATGAGCGGCGTAATGATCAAATCGGGGATCTACGGGATCGTCCTGGTGAGTGTCGACCTCCTCGGCGCCGATATCGCCTGGTGGGGCCTCCTGGTCCTGGCGGCGGGGGCCGTTTCCTCGGTCCTGGGCGTCCTCTACGCCCTGATGGAGCACGACCTGAAACGGCTTCTTGCCTACCACAGCGTGGAGAACATCGGGATTATTCTCCTCGGGGTGGGCGCCTCTATCCTGTTTTCCGCATACGGGATGCATTCCCTGGCGGCCATGGCCCTGGTGGCGGCACTCTTTCATACCGTCAACCACGCCGTCTTCAAAGGGCTCCTCTTCCTCGGAGCCGGCTCCATACTCCACGCCATTGGGACGAAAAACATCGAAGACATGGGCGGCCTGATCCGCCGCATGCCATGGACCGCCGCCTTCTTCCTCGTGGGCTCGGTGGCCATCTGCGCCCTCCCTCCCCTGAACGGTTTTATGAGCGAGTGGCTTACCTTCCAGGCCCTGGTCCAGGGCGTCACGACTCCGGCCCTGCCGGCCCGGATCATCAGTCTGCTCTCCGGTGCCGCCCTGGCCCTTACCGGAGCACTGGCCGCAGCCTGTTTCGTAAAGGCCTTCGGCATATCCTTTCTGGGGCTGCCCCGCAGCCGGGCGGCCCGTAACGCGGTGGAGTCGTCCCCGTCCATGAGGGTCGGCATGGGCATCCTGGCGTCCCTCTGCCTGCTCTTCGGGGTCGCGCCCGCCTTCGTTATCAACCGGATCGGATCCATCGGTCTTCCGTCCCTTGCGAACGCCTCTTTCCTGACTCAAACGAGTACCACCGGACCCGCCCCCTTTGGTGGGGAGGTCGTGGGTGCGCTCTCATCGGTCGTGCGCACCCCCGGCGCCTTTGCCCAGGTTTCCGCCCCTTTTCTCGCCATGGCGTTGCTTGGGGCGGGGCTCCTCGCGTTTTTCGGCCTGCGCCTCGTCTTCGGGCGCTCGCGCACCACCGTGGGTGATGTCTGGGACTGCGGATTCGGCGCCCTCGGTCCCCGTATGCAATACACCGCCACGGCCTTTACAAAACCTATCAGGGTGATCTTCAAAA
>CAYYSS010000075.1:0-10055 GCA_964474325.1 uncultured Nitrospirota bacterium | reverse complement strand
ACAACACATCGAGACACCCCCCTTCCCAACACAACGCCCTACCAAACTCTCCGCTGGGGGGCGATTGACCACCATGACCGTCACCCGGCCGAAAGAGTCCTCGAAACTGTGGAAATCCACGAGCTTGGCGAGTTCGCCCATTGCCACGTCCCGTTTGTCGAAGACGTCCGGGGCCCCGCCGGAATTTACGATCTCCGCGTTCAACTGACCGATCTGGCGGGCAAGATCGTTGATCTCGGCCACCGTATTTTGCACTTCCGTATTGAGATCGGCCCGCTTCGCGGTAAGAAAGGAACTCATCCTGCCGAAAGACCGGGCCAATTCGTCAGCCCGGCTTAAGACCGCCAGCCTGTTGGCCCGGTTCTCCGGACTGGTGGCCAGGTCGGACCATGCGTTAAAGAAGCCTTCCAAGGCCTGGTCGATACCGCCGGTGCCCTCGTTAAAGAGTTCGTCCACCTGGCCGAGCGTTCGGTCCAGCGCCCCGAAGCGCTCCCGCCGGGACATCTCGGTCATAATCTGGAAATCGAGGAAACTGTCGTAATTTCGCTCGACACCATTCAGGGAAACGCCCCTGCCCAGGGATGCAACACCGATATCCACCGGTGAGACCGTGCCGAGAATCGCTTCCTGGCGGTGATACCCCGGGGTATGGACGTTGGCCGCGTTATGGCTCGCCGTATTCAGCGCGTATTGGGACGCAATCAGCGCGGTCCGCCCGACGGAGAATAGACCCTGAATACTCATTCGGTCCTCCGTTCCGGGCGCACACGGAGCGCGGCCGCCGAGAATAATGCCGTCGGATTCATCAACCCCGCCTCGACACGAGCCTGCCCGTACCACTCACCAGGTCGCGCCCCGCCATGGTTTCGAGAAACCGCACGGAGGCCTGGGCGTAGAAAATCGCCCGGTCCACGTACGCCCGGTTTCGCGTGTCGGCCTCTCGAACCTCGGCCGCCTTTCTCGACAGCCGGCTTCCGAGCCGGCGCATACGGTCCCGGATCGGGGGGGTTCTTTCGGCAATTTCCGATAAAGTGAGTTCGGTTGGGTCCATATGCCAGAATCCTGCGAGTTCACGGATAAGGCCGACACGCTCCTTTTCCGCGGAAGCTATTTTTGTCAGGAGCCGGCGTTTCCGTTCGGCCACCAGCCTGAGGGTTGTCTCATCCGGTGACCTCTTAAGGCAGGTGAATTCTTCTTCCTGGAGGCCGCGCAATTCTTCACAAAGGCTCCCTTCCCGTTCCAGCAGTTCGAGAAGCCCCTGTACGCAGCCGTCCGCGTGTTCACAAGATTGTGTCGATAAGGGTCTCACGTATCATTTTTTCCGCCACCATCTCGCCCCGGATGTTGTACGTGCCCGCTTCGATACCGGCCCGCAACTCCTCCACCCGATCGGTCCGGACGTCCGGTACCGCATCTACCCGGGCCTTGATACTTGCAACTTCCTTGGCCCGTGACGAGATCCTGACGGAATCCTCCTTGCCTATTGGCGAATCCTGCTCGATCTGCGCGCGTTCGACCCGCTGAGAGCCGGCAAGTTCCGGGATACCGGGGGAACCCTGGTTGCCTTGGATCTTCATAAGTACAACCTCCTTTCAGGTTCCCTATCGGCATAACGTCAGAAAACTTTAGGACTTATCCGTAGCCCCGGAGGGGCTGGGGCTGAAGTCCGGGAACTGCCCCTCGAGACTCCGGCCGAGGCCGATACCCCGGGCCGCCAGGGTTTCGGAAAGATGCATCGAGAGGAGTCCCTCGTAGGTATCGGCCCCCGGCATATCCGCCGGAAACAGGCCCCCGCTCGGCAGGGTCTTCTCCATGGCCTTGACGAGTTCGTTTATCAGGACGGCCTCGAACTTCTCGGCAACCTCCCGGAACTCCTCTTTTCTCTGCTGGAGTACGGCCGGGTCGAACCCCAGGCCTTGAACAACCGGCGCTGCATCAGGTATATCCATGCCTCTCTCCTTCCGCTACATGATTTCCAGATCGGCCGCAAGGGCCCCGGAGGCCTTCAATGCCTGGAGGATAGCTATCAGGTCCCGGGGGGTGACCCCTAGGGCGTTTAATGCCTTTATCACCGTACCCAGTTCAGCTCCTTCGACCGGTACGAGGGAGGCCTTGTCCTCGTAGGCCGTTACGTCCCGGTCCGGCGTGACCACCGTCTGGCCCGCTTCGCTGAGCGGCGCGGGCTGGGAGACCTGGAACTTGGTACTCACCTCCACGGTCAGGTTGCCGTGGGAGATGGCGACCGGGCTTATGGCAACGCGACCGTTCATGACCACGGTCCCGGTTTTTTCGTTGATCACCACCTTTGCCGGCAGGTCGGTTACGATTTCCATGTTTTCCAGGACCGCCAGGAATTCCACGATCCGGCCTGCATACTCGTCCGGCAGGTTGACCACCACGCTCGAGGGACCTTCGGCGCGGGCGTAGGCCCCGCCCAGTGCGGTGTTTATCTGGCGCAGCCCCCGGGCCACGGTCGTGAAATCGTAGGAATGGAAGTTTACCTCCACGGCCGACCGGTCGGCAAAGGTGAAGGGAACTTCCCGCTCGACAACCGCCCCGCCCGGTACCCGCCCCGCGGTGGGGTGGTTCTTCGTGGTCCCTGTCCCGCCGCCCCCGGCCGAAAAACCTCCGATGGAGAGCGCCCCCTGCCCGAGGGCGTAGACCTCCCCGTCCGGGCCGAGAAGCGGGGTCCTGAGAAGCGTCCCCCCCTGGAGGCTCTTTGCATCCCCCATGGACGAGACCAGAATATCGAGCCGGGTGCCGGGTTTGGCAAAGGTGGGCATCTTGGCGGTTACGATGACCGCGGCCACGTTTTTAGGTTTAAGCTGGGATGCAGGAACATTCAACCCCATCCGGAGGAGCATATTGGAAAGGGCCTGGACCATGGACCCGGATTTATCGCCGGAGCCGTTGAGGCCTACGACCAATCCGTACCCGACGAGTTGGTTGTCCCGGACCCCGGATATGGTGGCCACGTCCTTGAGCCGTGCCGCATCGGCGGCGTGTACGAAAATACCGGCGGCCATTATCAAAACCGCCGCAAACCCGGTATATCCCTTCCAACCCGCCCGCGGACGCCGCGGCGCCGAAGCATTTCTATCTTTATACCTGTCTCCCATCGCCTCTGGCCTTTCGCCTCTGCCTTTCGTACTCCTGATCAGAACGGCCACACGTTGTCCATAACCCGGGTAAGCCAGCCCGGCGACTGTTTGTCGTCGATAACACCCACGCCGGTGAAGAAGATCCGGGCGTCCGCAACGAAGGTTGACTGGACCACGTTGTGCGCGCTGATGTCCTGGGGCCGCACCAGACCCTGGAGGACCAGAATCTGGTTTTCGTTGTTAATAAGGGTCTCCTTACGGGCCTCAAGAACGAAATTTCCGTTCGGCAGGACCTCCACGACTTTGGCCGTGATATAGGCGTTGAGCTTGCCCTTGCGGGTGGTCGAGCCCTTGCCCTCGTGCTTCGTCTCCGTTCCCCCCTTGAGACCCGGATCGAAATCCGCGCCCGAACCGAGGAAATTACCCACGCCAAGATTGCTCGGAAGACCAAAGAGCTTGCTCCAGCTGTAATCCGAATCGGTGGAACGCTCGGTGGAGGTATCGGCGGTCTTCGACCCTGAATTATTCTCTATGATCTGGATCGTCACCAAGTCGTTGAGTCCCCGGGCCCGGTGGTCGCTGAAGATACCCGCGTTCCCCGCGTAGAGGGAACCCGGCGCCGGACCCCGGGGGGGACCGGCCACGTCCACGTATTTCGGCGGCATGGGGGCCTGCTTGATCTCCCGGGCGACCTGGGTCGTAGCACATGCCTGGAGGACCATGAGGCTGAGGACGGCGATAACCGATAGTTTCGTTATCCGTGCCTTCTCTTTAACGTGCGGAGACGTCCCGGCCCGTGTGCCGGAGACCCCGCGTTCCGGGGCGGCACAACGCCATAACAGGAGCGTACGGCAGGCCATGGCTAAAACACCACCCGCACGATTCCGGGGGCCTCGAGCCATCCTATAATCTCCTTACGGGAAGAAAGACTTCGGACCTTTACTTCGGACTGAAGGGGGGCCTCGTCCAAAGCCACGCCTGCTCCGGTGACCCGAACCCCCCCGGTCTCGGCAACCAGGACCACTCGTTCTCCCCGCCGTACCGCGGGCCGCGGTTTCAGATGGGACTTCCGCAGGACGGCGTTTGCCGGGATGCGCCGTCTGGCGACCATACCCCGGAGTTCCGCCGGATCGGTAACGGCTCCTTTCGGAACCCGGGACGCGGGTGTTCCCGAGGCAACCAGTTCCGACGGGTCAATCTCCCCGCCCGGGGGGACCGAGCGTTTGAGGTAATAAACGGTCACGGCCGCCTCGACCCGGGCGTTAACCCGGTGGGCCCGTACGGTTCCGTCTCCCCGGTAGGCAAGCAGAAGAAAATTGCGCCTGCCGAGGGGAGCCGTCCCCTCTTCGGCGGAAAGCTCGTACCGCACCGCACCGTCTTCAACAGCGGGCTGAATCCTCACGTCGCTTATCCGCACATCGCGATAGCCCTCACCGGTTACGACCTCGTCCCGAACCAGATCTCGAATCAGTTGTTCAGGATCGCTCGCGGAGGCGGCGGGCCGGGGTGTCGCGACCACACCCGGAACGGCGACGGCAAGGGCCAGCACGATGGTCAGTAAACGTCCCACGTTTATCTCCTCATGTTATTGGCCATCTGGAGCATCTCGTCGCTTGCCTGGACCACCTTGGAATTCATCTCGTAGGCCCGCTGGCTTACGATCAGACCAATCAGTTCATCCACCACGTTGACGTTTGACATTTCGAGAAAGCCCTGCCCGATACTGCCGAACCCCTCGGAATCCGGCGTTCCGGTGGTTGCCTCCCCGGACGAATCGGTGGGAACGTAAATATTGCGGCCCGCCGAGTCCAGACCCGCCGGGTTCGCAAACCGCGCCAGTTCCACCTGGCCGACTTCCGTAGGGGTGATGCTCCCGGCCTGAAGAACCGAGATCGTGCCGTCGGCTGCAATATCGATCTTGGTCGTATCGGCCGGTATCGAGATGGCGGGTTCCAAGGGGTAACCGTCTGAGTTCACAAGATTTCCTTCGCTATCCCGCTTGAAGGCCCCGCTTCGCGTATAACCGATCTCGCCGTTGGGGCGGGTGACCTGGAAAAACCCGTCGCCCTCGATCACCATGTCGAGTTCGTTTCCGGTCTGGGTAAAGTCTCCCTGATCGAAGACCTTCTGAACCGACACGGGGCGCACACCGAGACCCACCTGGATTCCCGTGGGACTCAGGGAGCCCTCGGCGGTGGCCGTACCCGCAGCTCGAACGGTCTGATACAGGAGGTCCTGGAAATCCGCCCGGCTCCGCTTGAACCCGGCGGTATTGACGTTTGCAAGGTTGTTGGCGATAACGTCGATGTTGATCTGCTGGGCCTCCATGCCCGTTGCCGCTGTAAAAAGTGCCCGTACCATCCACTGTGCCTCCCGTTGATAGTCGTGCCGGCTATCCGGCCCTTCCCACGTCGTTGACGGCCTTCGAAGCCAGGGTGTCAAACGACTGGATAATTCGCTGACCGGCCTCGTAAAGTCTGAGCGCCTGGACAAGATCCGTCATTTCCTTGACAGGCTCCACGTTGGATTCCTCCAAAAAACCCTGCTTCACCAAAGCCGTTGACTCGGTCTCTTCGCCCACGTAAAGCCCCCCGCCCGCCTTCCGGGCGTTCTTGAGATCCACCACGGTCAGGCGCTCCACTTCCACACCGTCGACAAAGATCCTGCCGTTGTCATCGACCACGAGGGGTTCGGACGTAAGGGGTATCGATATCGGGCCCGACTGGCCGAGCAGGGGGTAACCCGCAGGGGTTGTCATCGTCCGATCGGCGTCGAGACGAAAATCGCCGCATCGGGTATATCGTGTCCCTTCAGGGGTCTGGACAGCGAAAAAACCCTGTCCTTCCAGGGCGATATTGGTCTCGCCGCCGGTTCGCACGAGTTCTCCCTGGCCCAGATCGGGACGGGGGGTCGACATGACGGTGAGCCACTTCGAATAGGGCAGCAGGCTCGGTTCGCCCCCGCCGGCCATGCTCTCTGCCATAACCGTGGAAAACGAGACGCGATCCCGTTTATAACCCACGGTAGATGCGTTGGCCAGGTTCTGTGAGATCACGTCTACCTGTTTCTGCCGCCCGGTTATCCCGGATATTGCTGTATAGATCCCTTTGTACATGTCATCGTCCCCGGCCTTCATAGAGCAATCGCCGTGCCAGAGCGGGACTCGACCGTCCGGAGGGACGATAAAACCTGGGCTTCCCGGTTTACGCGGTTCGGCCGGGTTCCGGCATACACAGACTGCGGGGGTACGACGCGGCAGATTCTGCTCGGTAGGAAAATATTGCCGGGGAGACCCGGGACCCGGGTCCCCCGTACGGGCGGGTCAGCCGACGGTTTCCGCCAGCTCACTGAGCCGATTGAGGTGGTCCCGCTCCTCCTCGGCAAGGTGCTCGAATACCCGCCGGGCCGACGGGTCCTCGACCTGCCGGAGGATCTTGAGATAGAGGTCGAGGGCGTTGGTCTCAAGGGCCATGAGGAATTGGACGACATCGTCGGCCGCCCTCCCCGCCGACCATTTGATCCCGTCTTCAACGGCAACTCCGCCTTCCATGATGTCGCAGGCCGAAGCGGTATCCGGTTCGAGGCCAAGTTCCTCCGAAAGGACCCGGAGACCGTTCATGTGCCGTTCTTCGGCTGTGGCGAGGGCCCTCAGAAGGTTTTGAAGGTCTTCGCCGTCAATCCGGCCGGCAAGTTCCACATAGAACCGCCGCGACCCGCACTCGAGCCGCCACGCGGCCTGGGCCAGTTCGCCCACCGAGAGCGACGGATCAAGAAACGCCATCCCGGCCTCGGGAGGGCCGTCGGCCTTCAGGCCGTTCCAGGCGAGAATCCCTCCCGACATATTGTAGACCTCGCTGAAACCCAGGGTCCTGAGCAGTGCGGCGGCGGACCTGCTCCTGCCGCCGACTTTGCAGTAGGCAACGACCGGGACGTCTTTCGGCAATTCCTCGGCCCGCGTTTCGAGTTCCGAAAGGGGGATAAATACCGCGCCCGGGATATGGCCCTTTTCGTATTCCGCGACCTGCCGGACGTCCAGTACGACATGGTCCCCTTCCTTGCGTTCCGCGAGCCACGCCCGCACATCCTCGGCCGACATACTCTCCACGGGTTTGAAAAAATTAAGAAAGTGCCCCATGTCGTCCTCCGGGAATAACGGTTTCATACGACGTAGGCCGCAAACGAAGCGCCCCTCGCCCCTTGCCTTTCGCCTTTCTTCTTAGAAAATCAGCGAGCCATTCCCGCCGTCCGGGCGGCTACGGCCCGTCTATCGTATCCGCCGGAACTACCCGGGCGATCTGTGCGTTCCGGATCATCCGGTCGCAGAGCTTGCAGGGATTGCACTTGGCACCCGGCGTTATTGAGGCGATATAGATCGTCCCGTCTTTCAGCCGGTCCGGGGGCGCGTTGATGAGCGCGTTCTGCTCCGCGTGCACCGCTTCGCAGAGTTCGTAACGTTCCCCGGGCGGGACGTTCAATTCTTCCCGTTTGCAGGTTCCGACGTCCACGCAATTAGGCATTCCCCGGGGAGCACCGTTATACCCGGTGGAAATGATTACGTTGTCCCGGGTTACCACGGCCCCGTACCGCCGCCTGAGGCAGGTCGAGCGACTCGCAACGACCTTCGCGATATTAATGAAATATGCATCCCAATCGGGACGAGTCGTCATATATATTCTCCCTTCGTATCCGCTCCCCTCACGCCTTCCCCGCACCGTCGCCGCCCGTATTTCCTAAAAAACCAACGTGGCGTTGGAGACGCAACCAGAAAGCCCACACGGCAACACGGCTGAAACTTCCCTGCAAACTGCAAAGTCGGATCGACCCTTCGTCGAGAAGACCCGACTCGGGAAGTTGCAGATAAAGAAACTATTGTACGAAACCGGCGTCGCCTTTATCGACCGCGGACGTTTACGCCGTTGCAAAGATATATTTCCGGAACACATCAGGCATTCCTCTCAATTCTTTCTTTTTTCATAAGAAAACACTATTGGACTCATGAATCGCCGGATTCTATAATTGCTGTCAGTCACGATTTTCGAGAAGGGGGCAGACGAGTGAAAACCCATACCGGAGCGGGATTTCTTACGTACCCACGCCCGGGCGGCACAGCGTGCCACGCCGCCCGACGCACACAGCCGTGATGTTAACCGGATTACTTACAAAAGCCTTAGCCCCCCTCCTTTGCCTCTCGGCGGCGGGGCCGGCCCTGGCGGCGACAACCGGCGTTGATCTGGATTTCGACGCCGACACGGCCACCGGCCCCCTTGCGGAACTGGCGGAAATCTCCGGCTGGTTCGTCATGGCAGGGGCTGTTTTTTATGTCCTGGCAATCCAGGAAGGCAAGCGGCGACGGGCCTATCTCGTAACCGGCGTGGTTCTCCACACCCTGCACTTCGTGGAACGCTGGATCCGGCTCGGATTCATCCCGTTTGCGGAAAAACACGACAATATCATTCTGCTGGGGCTTGCGGTGGCCTGCGTATCCATTTACGTGAACTGGCACGAGCGGGACGACCACGTGACCCTTTTTGCGGTACCCCTCATCCTGGTCTTCTGTTTTCTCGGCATCATGACCCGCCGACTGGATTCCATCTCGCCTTTCCTTAACTCGCCCTGGTTTTTCGTGCACGTATTGTTGACCTTCACCAGCTACGGGTTCCTGGCGGTGGGGGCGATCCTGGGGGTTCTCTACGTGCGGGGCAGAAACGATCGCTTCGAGGTCCTCCAGTACCGTGTTATGGTTCACGGCTGGATCATCTATACCGCGGCCCTGGTGGCCGGGAGCATTTGGTTCTACATGGCGTACGGCACCTACTGGCTCTGGACGGCTAAGGAACTTTGGGCGACCCTGACCTGGTTTTATGTCGGCATGTATCTCCACGCCCGACTCATGCGGGGCTGGAAAGGTCGCCCCGCGGCCGTTATGGGGACTCTGGCTTTTGCGTTCACGCTCTTTACCTACTTCGGCGTGGGGACGATCATACTGAGCCCGCCCACGCCGTTTTAGAGGGAACCGATGATCGCCGTCTACAGATTTCTTCTTTCCCTGAAAACCGTATTCTGGCTGTTTACGGTAGCGCTTCTGTTTCTGCTGGCCGGCTCTCTCATGATCCCGGAAAACCTTGCGTTTTATTCGGGAATCGACGACGCCCCGCTTTTTTCGTGGCTTCGAAATAATTGGAACCCGGCACTCACCTGGTGGATCTACGGTATCGTCGGCGCCCTGGGCGTACTGGCCGCGAGCACCATGGCCTGCACGGCCGATTTCCTCTTGAAGAAAATGTCCCGCCGGCATTTCGTCTTGAAGATTTCACCCCAGATCATGCACGTGGGAGTCCTGTTCATCATGCTCGGACATCTCCTCACCGCCTCCGGCGGTTTCAAGAAGGACCATACCGTCGGTACCGGCGACGTGTTTTCCCCGGACACCCAGGTCTCTCTCAAACTCGACAACGTCCGGATCGTCAACGACGAAGACGGCTTCCCGGCGGACTGGTTCGGCACGCTGACCTGGTTCAGGGACGGGACCGAAAAGAGACAATTTACCATCAGTCCGGCGCACCCGTTTTTCTTCCAGGGCTACGGTGTGTGGTTTTCTTCCGTAAGCGTCGAAGACGACGGAAGTATCACGGCCGTCTTCCGGGTCACAAAGGACCCGGGCGTACGCTGGGCCCTGTTCGGGGCGGTTCTTCTCTGTCTCGGGGGGCTGGCGTTTCTCGTTGCACGGGTCAGAGCCTCCACAAGGACGTTGGAGCAACTGGAAAGCGGATGTGAGAAGTAAGAAATAAAAAGTTGGCCCGTCTTCGCCGGAGGCGTGGCAGGCAGTCGGCGGTTTTCAGTGGGACGTTTTCCCGAACCTTTGCGCCTCAGTGCCTTTGTGCCTTCTCTTCACCATTCACTGCCTTTTAAACAATTCAGCCACGGATTTTACCCTGTTGTTGCAAAAGAATTCCC
>CAYYSS010000074.1:0-10207 GCA_964474325.1 uncultured Nitrospirota bacterium | reverse complement strand
CGGCCTGGTGAAACTCATGGGGCGTGATGCGGGGTTCATCGCCGCCCACGCCACCCTGGCCTCGGGAAACGCCAACCTCTGTCTCATACCGGAAGACCCCATGGATATGAGAACCGTCTACCGGAAAGTGTCGGCCCGACTGGAAAAACGGAACCATATGGTGATCGTCGTAGCCGAGGGTTTCGGCCAGAACCTCCTCATGCGGGAGAAAAACCGGCGCTATGACGACTCGGGCAACACCAGACTCCGCGACATCGGACCGTTCCTTAAACAGAAGATCGTGAAATATCTGCAGAAAACCGGCCGGCCCCACACCCTCAAGTACATCGATCCGAGCTATATGATCCGCTCTACGCCCGCAAACGCCATCGACTCCTCGTTCTGTCTGCAACTGGGAACGTACGCGGTCCACGCCGGCATGGCCGGGCGCACCAACGTACTTGTGGGGTACTGGAACCAGAATTTCTGCCTCGTCCCGACGAAACTCGCCCTGAGCCGGAAAAAACGGGTCGATCTCGACGGCGCCGTCTGGCGCTCGGTCAGGGAAATTACGCGCTGACCGCCGACTGAGGTATAATTCCCTCCGAATCGAAAACCCCGGTCTGCCGAGGGGTCCGGGCGGCCTCGTCGGCGCGGTGATAAGGGAGGGACCCATGAAAATCAGGCGTGTCGGCATTATTACAAGCGGCGGCGACTGCGGCGGTCTTAACGCGGTTATCAAGGGCGTTGCGCGCATGGCCATAGCCAGCGGTGCGGATGCCGTTGTCATACCCAACGGTTACGCAGGGCTCTACAACCTGATTGACACCGATTCCGTCGTGATTCTGGATAAAATTCGCACCGACAGGATCGATGCAAGCCTGGCGGGATCCGAGGCAGGGCATTCCCGCGTAAAGGTCAAGAAAATCGACAATCCTGCAAAGTACGAACGGATCAAAGAGGGGCTCAAGAAACACAATATCGACGCCCTCGTGATAAGCGGCGGCGACGATACCGGGAGCGTGATCGTGGATCTCAGCGAAAACGGTATCCCCTGTGTCCATGCGCCCAAGACCATGGACCTGGATCTGCAGACCTACAGCGTCGGCGGTGACTCGGCGGTAAACCGTATCAGCGCATTCGTTACGGACCTGAAGACCACCGCGATGAGTCACAACAGGATTATGGTGCTCGAGGTCTTCGGCAGGTATGCGGGACATACCGCCTTTCGGGGCGGTGTCGCCGCCGAGGCCGACTGTATCCTCATCCCCGAGATCCCCGTGGATTTCGACATCGTATACAACCACATGAAACGGGTTTATACCCGCCGGGTGGAGTCGTGCGATGTCCGGGCCGGGACCTATTTCATCGTCGCCTCTGAAGGCCTCATAGATGCAAAAGGCGAACACATCACCGACGACTCCGTGGGAACCGACGCCTTCGGCCACAAAAAACTCTCCGGGGCAGGGAAATACGTACGCAGGGAACTGGAACGACGCCTGGAAACGGATCCCGAGATAAAGGAATTCATGAAACGGATCGGCAGTTTCGTCCCCGGTGTCTACGAACTGCCGGAAATCCGGGAGGTCACCCCCGGGCATCTCGTCCGCGCCGGGCATACCTCGGCCATTGACGCCAACTTCGGTAAACAGGCGGGTGCGGCGGCGTTCAGACTCCTGGAAAACGACATCAGCGGTGTTACGGTTGTCGGCGTGGAAGGCGATCGGATCCGGTACATCCCCACGGCGGAAGCCATACAACAGCGGCACGTCGACACCCAGCTTGTCGCCCTGTACGAAGAACTCGGCATATGTTTCGGCCGGAAGGGAGAGCGATTCAACCCCCGGTTCGAACTGGTGAAAGGCAAGATCGAGCGGCCGCTCTGATCCGAAAACGTGCGGAAAGGCAGGAAAACGGGAGACGGAAAACGGAAAACGTGAGACGGAAGACGGGAAAGGCAGGAAAACGTGAGACGGAAGACGGAAGACGTGACGGGCAAGGGGCTATGGGCCATTGGCGATCGGTGCGGCCCGACTGCCGACCGCCGACCGCCGACTTTTCCCTTCTCCCTTCTCCCTGCTTACGTCTTACGTCCTACAGCCGCGTGATACTCCTGTATCGTTCGGATCGTTGTCGCCTGGGCCTTGGTAGCTTCCAGGGCATGCACCGTAGCCCGGGCCCCTTCGATGGTCGTCGTATAGGGCACGCGGTACTGTAACGCGCTTTCGCGGATCGAAAACGAGTCTTTACGGGCCTGTGCCCCGGTGACGGTGTTTACCACATACCGTATATCCAGGCTCTTTATCCGGTCTACGATGTGTGGACGTCCTTCAAGGACCTTGTTGACTTCTTCCACCTCAAGTCCCCCGTGTTCCCTGAGATAGGCCGCCGTACCCCGCGTGGCGATCAGGGGATGGCCGAGGGCGGCAAAGCGCTTGGCCACCTCCAGGGTTTCCGGCTTGTCGTCGTCTTTTACACTGAAACAGACCAGCCCCTCCGTCGGCAGGACGTTACCGCCGGAGGTCTCGGCCTTGGCGTAGGCACGACCGTAATCGTCGTCAATGCCCATGGCCTCACCCGTGGATTTCATCTCGGGTCCGAGAAGGGTATCCACCCCCGGAAAACGATCGAAAGGAAAAACCGCCTCTTTTACCGCAAAATGGTCGATCCGGACTTCTTCCGTGAACCCCAGTTCTTCCAGGGTCTTTCCCGCCATAACCTTCGCGGCGATCTTCGCCAGAGGGACCCCGGTCACCTTACCGACAAAAGGAACCGTGCGGGATGCGCGGGGATTGACCTCCAGGATGTAGATCTCTCCGTCTTTTACGGCAAACTGGACGTTCATCAAACCGACAACCCCGATCTCGAGGGCCATGGCGCGGGTCTGCCGTTTGATCTCTTCAACGATTTCCGGGGAGAGAGAATACGGGGGAAGGGAACAGGCCGAGTCCCCGGAGTGAATCCCCGCGGCCTCGATATGTTCCATCACTCCGCCGATCACCACGTGTGTTCCGTCGGATACCGCATCAACGTCCACTTCGACCGCTCCCTCAAGGTAGCGATCCACCAGTACGGGATGTTCCGGTGAGACCTGTACGGCCCGCGTCATGTAGTCCCGGAGACTCTCTTCATCGTACACGATCTCCATGGCGCGCCCCCCGAGAACATACGACGGGCGCACCACCACCGGATAGCCGATGGTTGCCGCGACCCGCACGGCGTCGTCGGCTGAAAAGACCGTTGCGTTATCCGGTTGTCTCAGGTCAAGGGCGTGGAGGAGCTGCTTGAAGCGTTCCCGGTCTTCCGCCCGGTCGATCGCGTCCGGCGGCGTGCCGATTATGGGGACCCCCGCCTGCTCAAGCGGCACGGCAAGCTTCAGGGGCGTCTGCCCGCCGAACTGCACGATCACCCCCTCCGGACGCTCCTTCCGCACGATCTCGAAGACGTCTTCGAAGGTAAGGGGTTCGAAATACAGGCGGTCGGCGGTATCGTAGTCGGTACTGACGGTCTCGGGGTTGCAATTCACCATGATGGTCTCGTAGCCCAGTTCCTTCAGCGCCAGGACCGCGTGTACACAGCAGTAGTCAAACTCGATACCCTGCCCGATCCTGTTGGGCCCTGAACCGAGAATCATCATCCGGGGGCGTTCCGCGGGCCGGACCTCGCACTCCTGTTCATAGGTGGAATACATATAGGGGGTGTAGGCCTCGAACTCGGCGGCGCAGGTGTCCACCATCTTGTACACGGGCAGGATCCCCGCCTCTTGTCTCTGCTCCCGTATCGCGGCCTCGTCCCGGCCGGTAAGCGCCCCGATCCACACGTCGGAAAAACCGTCGGCCTTTGCCGACCGGAGGGCGGCCGGCGTCAACCCTTCCGCGGCCGTCTCCGCGATCTCCCGCTCCCGGTCTACGATCTGGCGCATGTTCTCGATAAACCAGGGATCGACCGCCGTAAGCTCGTAGACTTCGGCGGTGGTCATGCCCCGCCGCAAAGCCTCCATGAGGTACCAGGGCCGTTCGCTGTTGGGCGTCCGCAGACGTTCTTTGAGTCGATCCGGCTCCACCGCCACGGTCCCGAGCCAGGGCCGGTCGATCTCCAGGCTCCGTATGGCCTTCAGGAAAGACTCCTTGAACGTCCGCCCGATGGCCATCGCTTCGCCGACCGACTTCATCTGGGTCGTGAGGGTGGCGTCGGCCTCGGTGAATTTCTCGAAGGCGAACCGGGGAACTTTCGTCACCACGTAATCGATGGTAGGCTCAAAGGACGCCGGGGTTTCTTTCGTTATATCGTTCCGGATTTCGTCAAGGGTAAGTCCCGTCGCCAGTTTCGCCGCAATCTTGGCGATGGGAAAACCCGTGGCCTTGGATGCCAGAGCCGAACTCCGGGAAACCCGCGGATTCATCTCGATAATCACCATTCTGCCGTCCTGCGGGTTCACGGCAAACTGGATATTCGATCCCCCGGTGTCCACGCCGATTTCCCGGATGATATCCACGGCCGCATCCCGCATCCGCTGATATTCTTTGTCCGTAAGGGTCTGGGCCGGGGCCACGGTAATGGAGTCTCCCGTATGCACACCCATGGGATCGAGGTTTTCTATGGAACAGATAATGACCACGTTATCGGCGTGGTCCCGCATCACTTCCAGTTCAAACTCTTTCCAGCCGATGACCGACTCCTCGACAAGAACCTGGCTTACCGGTGAGAGGTCGAGGCCTTTTTTCAGCAGAGCCTCGTATTCCTCCAGGTTATAGGCGATGCCCCCGCCCCGGCCGCCCAGGGTATAAGCCGGCCGGAGAATGGCGGGAAAACCTATTTTCTCCACGAAGTTCAGGCCGTCTTCCAGGGTCTCGATCGCGGAACTCCTGGGCAGATCCTGACCAATCCGCGCCATGGCCTCCTTGAAGAGGTCCCTGTCCTCGGCCTTTCGGATCGCCGGGAGACGGGCGCCGATAAGTTCCACCCCGAAGCGATCGAACACCCCGGCCTCGGCCAGGTCCACGGCGAGGTTCAGTCCCGTCTGCCCCCCCATGGTCGGAAGACACGCATCGGGACGCTCGCGCTCGATGATCCGCTCCACGGTCTCCACCGTGAGCGGCTCGATATACGTGCGGTCCGCCATGTCCGGATCCGTCATGATGGTGGCCGGATTGGAGTTCACCAGTATGACCTGATACCCCTCCTCCCGAAGGGCCTTGCAGGCCTGGGCTCCCGAATAATCGAATTCGCAGGCCTGGCCGATCACGATAGGGCCGGAACCGATGATGAGGATACGCTTTATATCGTCTCGTTTCGGCACGCTCAACGTCCTTCCCGCAATCGCCGGGGTTCAGCCCTGCCGTTTACCGTCTCGTGTTCTGTTGTCACCGTTCACTCTCCGTTTTTGCTTCGATAAGCAGTTTCTTTAATCTCAGGGCCTCGTCGAGAACCCCCGTCTCGTGGATGGCGATGAGGTCCTTGCCGTCTACACCCACGATCACAACGGCATACACCGCGGCGGGTTTCATGTGGACCCCCGGTTCGGCCAGGTCCTGCCAGGCGTAGATGTCCTTCAGGTCTTGGGTATCCGGGGGCTCCAGTTCATCGACCCGCACATACCTCCACTCGCTATACGGAGCGGAGCGACTGCGCCGGGGCCAGATGCCCCGGACGCAAACGTCAATCCGGTCGGCCTCCGGATCCAGAACGATCTCCGTACGGCGGCGTACAAAGACCACCGCCTGCATGAACCAGAACAGGGGACCGAACACCACCGCGGCCGCCACAAACCCGGGCCACCCGGGGGCAAAGCGGCGGATCACCAGCCCGTAGACCGCAAGGGCCAGTCCGCCCGCTGTCAGTACGGCCGCCAGGTCACGATTATAGACCAGTCTATTGAGAGCACTGTCCGGTGCATTTTCTCCGGCGACCGTTACGATCATCCTCCGCCCGTCCCGGCGGATGTCCACCGAACCCACCGTCCGCCCCGTATCAGGCCCCGCGCCCCGACCCTTTCAACGATGCGCCTCCATGAGGTCGGTGAATCGGGTAAAGAGATACCGGGCATCGTTCGGTCCGGGCCCGGCCTCCGGATGAAACTGAACCGAAAACGCCGGAAATTCCCGATGTGCCATACCCTCCTCCGTACCGTCGTAGAGGTTTCGATGTGTAAGACGAACCGCTGACCCGAGGCTGTCGAGGGCGATACAATAGTTGTGGTTCTGACTCGTAATATCGATGCGTCCGCTGTCGAGATCCTTGACCGGGTGGTTGCCTCCATGGTGGCCGAATTTCAGTTTATAGGCCCGGCCCCCGAGGGCCAGTCCCAGGATCTGATGGCCGAGACAGATCCCGAACAGGGGTTTTTTCCCGAGGAGTTGCCGTACGTTTTCCACCGCCGCCTCCTGGGTTTCGGGATTGCCGGGGCCGTTACTGAGAAAAATCCCGTCGGGATTCAGACCCAGAACCTCCTCCGCCGGGGTGGACGGCGGAACAACCGTAACGTCGCATCCCGCGTCGACGAGAAGACGGAGAATGTTGAGCTTCACGCCGAAATCGTATGCCGCGACTTTGAATCTTCCGCGTTCTCCACGGTTCGCCTGGCCGTCGGGCCAGCGCCACACCCGCTCCGTCCACGCGAAGCTCCGGGGCCCCGCTACCTGGGACACGAGATCAAGCCCGCCGATTCCGGGATGAGCACGGACCCGCTCGAGCACCTCGGCCTCGCTGAAGACACCGGAGACGATCACCCCCATCTGGCTCCCCCGGTCCCGCAGGATCCGGGTCAGCATCCGGGTATCGATACCTTGAATACCCACCACACCGTGGTCCCGGAGATATGTTTCCAGGGAGCCCTCGGCACGCCAGTTGGAATAGGTGGAAAATCCTTCTTTCACGATGAAGCCCTCTACCTTCGGTCCTCCCAGGGACTCCCCGTCTTCCGGGTTAACGCCGGTATTGCCGATCTGGGTATAGGTCATGGTTACCAACTGGCCTTTATAGGAAGGATCCGTGAGGATCTCCTGATAACCGGTCATGGAGGTATTGAAAACCACTTCCCCAACCGCCGAGCCCACCGCACCGTAGCTTCTGCCCCGGAATACGGTCCCGTCGGCCAGTGCCAGGATCGCCGGCGTCATTTCACGTTCGTTCAGAGACTCAGTCTTTTCCGTCATGCAGTTCTTTCGTCTTTCCCGTCGGCCGCCCCTTCGGACGCGCCGCCTTCATAGATGCGGTCGCCGAAAAACGTCGCCGTCACCCGTCCCCGCAGGGTCATGCCGCGAAAGGGCGTGTTCTTCCCCTGCGAATGAAATTCTTCGGGCCGGACAACCCACTCCGCCTCCGGATCGAACAACACCAGTTCGGCGGGGCGGCCCGGCACTACCCGTACCGGATCGAGACCCAGCAACCGACGGGGCCTCACCGAGAGACTCTCAACCAGCCGCCCGATATCCATGACCCCGTCCCGAACCAGACTCCACGAAAGGGGAAGGAGGGTCTCGAGTCCCGATATCCCCGGGGGTGCCTCGTCGAAGGCCCGGCCTTTTTCTTCACGGTGATGCGGCGCGTGGTCCGTGACGATAATATCCAGGGTACCGTCCCGGAGTCCCTCCCGGACGGCATCCACATCCCGGATGGTACGAAGGGGGGGATTCACCTTGGCCTCCGTATCGTACCCCGCGACCGCGTCGTCCGTCAGGGAAAAATAATGGGGACAGGTCTCCGCCGTCACCGCAATCCCCCGCGCCTTGGCCTGGCGGATAAGGACCACCGAACCCGCCGACGATATATGGGCCAGGTGGAGTTTTCCGCCGGTAAGTTCCACCAGGGCCAGGTCCCGGGCCACCATAACCTCTTCCGCCGCCGACGGAATACCCTGCAATCCAAGAGCGGTCGCCGTGGGGCCTTCGTTCATGACACCCCCTTCGGCGAGCCGCAGATCCTCCTCGTGTCCGATAATCGGCACATCAAAAATACGGGAATACTCCAGGGCCCGGCGCATGAGGAGAGAATCGTGTACCGGGAAGCCGTCGTCGGAAAACGCCCGACAGCCCGCCTCCACGAGTTCCCCCATGGGCGCAAGCTGTTCCCCCTTCTGCCCAACGGTCACCGCTCCCACGGGCACCACCGTACAGTGGCCCTCGTCCCGGGCCTTACGCATGATGAACTGTGTTATGGCGGCGTTGTCGTTCGGGGGGCGAGTGTTCGGCATGCAGGCGACACCGGTCACCCCGCCGGCCACCGCGGACCGGGTGCCCGTCCGGATCGTCTCCTTATACTCATAGCCCGGTTCCCGGAGATGGACGTGGCAGTCGAAAAGCCCGGGGAGAAGAATCTGGCCCGCGGCCTCCACGATACGGTCAAAGTTACCCAATCCCGCGTCTGCGCCGGTCGCCTCGATCAGCCCGTCGGACAGCGCCACGTCCGTAATCCCGTCGATACCCTCTGTCGGGTCGACCAGCCGCGCGCCCTGTATGAGAATTCTCACGATACCCCTCCCGCGGACCGCGAGCCGGAAAGAAGATAGAGGACCGCCATCCGCACGGCGATACCGTTCGTCACCTGTTCGAGAATAACGGAGCGGTCCCCGTCGGCAACGTCGGAAGATATCTCCACACCCCGGTTCATGGGGCCCGGGTGCATAACGATCGCCTGGGAATCAGCGAGGGCAAGTCGTTTATTGTTGAGAATATAGAGCTTTGAGTATTCCTCCACCGAAGGGAAAAACCCTTTTCCCTGGCGTTCCAGCTGAAGCCGGAGCATCATCACGACGTCGACGCCCGCCAGTCCCTCTTCCATGCGTGAGTACGTCATGACTCCCTCGTCCTCGATCCCCGCCGGGACCAGGGTCGGCGGCGCTATCACACGGACTTCCATGCCGAGCTTACGCATAACCACGATATTGGAACGGGCAACGCGGCTGTGGGCTATGTCTCCCACAATCGCGACCCGGAGTCCGGCCAGATCTCCCGCATGTTCCCGTATGGTAAAGATATCAAGCAGGGCCTGGGTCGGGTGTTCGTGGGCTCCGTCACCGGCGTTCACCACCGAGGCATCCACCGCACGGGCAAGGAGATGGGGCACACCCGAGGAGCCGTGGCGGATCACCACGGTATCGGCGCCATAGGCCTGAACGGTCCGTACCGTATCGAGGAGGGTCTCGCCCTTCTTGACTGAACTTAACGAGACCGAGACATTGATCACGTCCATGCTGAGACGTTTCCCCGCCAGTTCAAACGACATCCGGGTACGGGTCGACGGCTCGTAGAAGAGGTTCACCATGGTCCTGCCCCTGAGGGCCGGCACCTTCTTGATGTCACGGCCGAGAACATCCCTGAACCCCGACGCGGTATCCAGGATCCCGGTTATCGTTTCCACGTCCAGGTCGCGTACGCCCAGAAGGTCCTTACCGAGCATCCTGGTCCCCTTTCTCCAGAACAGCGGTATCGTCTCCCCCGTCTTCGGAAAACCGCACGAAAATCGTCTCTGATCTCGCCGTGGGTACGTTCTTGCCGACAAAATCGGCCTTGATCGGCAACTCCCTGTGGCCACGGTCAATCAAAACGGCGAGCCGCACAACATCCGGACGCCCGAGATCCATGATCGCGTTGAGAGCCGAACGTATGGTGCGTCCGGTATAGAGGACGTCGTCCACCAGGATAACCCGGGCCCCGTCCAGGTCCACGTCAATGGAGGTTTCGCGCACCTCGGGGGGGAGCCGGCGCAGTCTCAGGTCGTCCCGGTAGAGTGTGATATCCAGGATTCCCACCGGCACGTCGGTCCCCTCGATCTCCCTGATCTTCGCCGCGAGCCTCCGGGCCAAATGAACTCCCCCGCGCTGAATACCAACGAGGCAGAGCCCGTCGCCCCCCTTGTTCCGTTCAAGGATCTCATGGGCCATCCGACCCACCGCCCGGGCGATTTCGGACTTATTTAACAGCTCGGCGGGCATAAAAAAACCTCCTCCCCGCTTTCGGGAAGAAGGCGTGTGCGCACATCGGTTATGTTTTCGGGCATTTCATCCTCCCGCCTTCCCGGCCTCGCTGTGCCGGATATTAAAGGCGCTTTATTAAACCAGAGACCCCGGAGGCGTGTCAACACGGCGAATCGTCAAAATCGGCCCGGTGGCCGAGGGGCTCGCCGAAGGCGCGGGCACGGGATGAGGGGCGAGACGCAAGGGAAGACGTAAAACGTAACCCTGTTGTTGCAAAAGAATTCCCGCGAAAGGGGCCGGCGGGATCAAAAAAAT
>CAYYSS010000073.1:0-10211 GCA_964474325.1 uncultured Nitrospirota bacterium | reverse complement strand
CACCACGCCGAGATCCATGGACACAACGTCACCCTCCTGGATCTTCCGGTCTGAAGGGATCCCATGGACCACCTCTTCGTTTATGGACACACAGAGGCTCGCGGGAAAGCCCCGATACCCCTTAAAGGCCGGCGTTCCGCCGTGATCCCGGATATACGATTCCGCCTTCCGGTCCAATTCCCCGGTGGTACGCCCCGGCATGATATATCGAACCACCTCGTCGAGCGCCCGACTGACCAACCGGCCGGCCTCGGCCATTTTCCGGATCTCTGCCGGGCTCTTTACGATAATCACGGCGGGACGGCCGTAGCGTCTCTGCATCGCAAACGGGCGCTGACCGGAGGTCGCCACACCCTACCTGCGCCCGCGGACCCGTCGTTTGCGAAGGAAGCCTTCGTAAGAACGCGTGATGAGGTGCGATTCCACCTGTGAGACCGTGTCCAGCGCAACGCCCACCACGATGAGCAGGGACGTCCCACCGAAATAAAACGGCACGTTGAACTGTCGTATCAAAACCCCCGGCAACACGCATACCGCCGCCAGATACACGGCCCCGCCGAAGGTTATCCGGGAAAGGACGCGGTAGATATAGTCGGACGTGAACTTCCCGGGACGCACCCCCGGAATGTAACCGCCGTATTTTTTCAGGTTATCGGCAATATCCACAGGATTGAAGATGATCGCCGTGTAGAAATACGCAAAGAAGAAAATCATAGCGACGTACAGGATCGTATACAGCCAATTTCCCGGAGACAGCTGCCTGGCCATAGACTGGACCCAGGGGATGGCGAAAAACCCAGCCACCGTCGCCGGAAACATTATGATTGATGAAGCAAAGATAGGAGGGATCACACCCGAGGTATTGACCTTGAGCGGCAGGTGGGTGCTCTGTCCTCCGTAGACCTTCCTCCCCACCACCCGTTTCGCATATTGAACGGGTATGCGCCGCTGCCCCTGTTCGAAGAAAATCACCACCGCAACAACGGCGATCATACCCGCCGTCAGAGCGATCAGAAGGAGGATCGGCATTTCCCCGGCGCGAACCAGATTAACCGTATTGATAATCGCCGCAGGAAAACGGGCGATAATACCGGCAAAGATAATAAGGGAAATACCGTTGCCGATACCCCGTTCCGTAATCTGCTCGCCGAGCCACATGATGAACGCCGTACCGGAGGTAAGCGTAATAACCGTCATCAGACGAAATGCCCAGCCCGGATTCTGCACGAAGGCTCCCTGGCTCATACCCTCGATACCCACGGCAATACCGAACGACTGTATCACGCTGATCGCGATGGTCCCGTACCGAGTGTACTGGGTCATCTTTTTCCGCCCGGCCTCACCTTCCTTGGCGAGTTTGCCGATAGCGGGGAAGACCACCGTGAGCAACTGCATGATAATGGACGCACTGATGTAGGGCATGATGCCCAGTGCAAAAATCGTAAGCCGCGACAACGCCCCTCCTGAGAACATGTCGAAAAACCCCATCAGAGCGCCGCCCTTGGCCATGAGAAACTTACTTAATTCCTCGCCGTTGATCCCCGGGGTCGGGATATGGGCCCCGACACGATAGACCGCCAGCAAACCCAGGGTGAAAAATATCCTGTTCTTCAGTTCCTCAATTTTGAAGATATTCTGGAAACGCTCGAGCAGGCTCAATTCAGATGACCTCGACGGTACCGCCGGCGGCGACGATTTTTTCCCTGGCTCCGGCACTTACCGCGTGAACCCGCACGGTAAGTTTGCGCGAAACATCCCCGATCCCCAACACCTTTATACCATCCCGGAGTTCGCTGACGACCCGGCGATCAAGGAGGAGTTCCGGTGTAATCTCCTCCACGTCTTCAAGACGCGCCAAGTCCCGCAGGTTGACCTCCGCATAGACCTTCCGGTTCCGACTGCGGAAGCCCCGCTTCGGCAGCCGCCGCTGAAGCGGCATCTGACCACCCTCGAATCCGGGACGGGGCCCGCCGCCGCTCCGGGAGCGCTGGCCCTTATGCCCGCGGCACGACGTCTTGCCGTGACCGGAACCCGGTCCGCGGCCTACCCGTTTACGCCGCCGACGACTCCCCGCAGCGGGCTGTAGATCTGACAGATTCATGCTCTCTTTCCTCCGCGTAATACGTTCCGGAAGGGAGGGCCGCTAGACCTCCTCGACCTCCACAAGGTGCGACACTTTCGCGATCATACCCCTTTGCTCGGGCCGGTTGGGAAGCTCCACGGTTCTCCCGACCCTTCTCAGCCCCATGGACTTGAGGACCCTGCGATGCTTCTCCGGCCTGCCGGCGAAGCTTTTCGTAAGAGTTATACGTAATATTCCAGCCACCGAATTCCTCCCTGTTGCAACAAACTACGGCGACGTAGTCTTGGCGGCCCGTTCGCTCTTGCGTTCGGGACTCCGCCCCCGCAGGGCGAGTACGTCCTCTGGAAAACGCAGACTGCCAAGCCCGGCCATCGTCGCCCGAACCGCGTTAAAGGAGTTCTTGCTCCCCAGAGACTTCGCGACGATATCGTTAATCCCCGAGACTTCCAGCACCGCACGCACCGCGCCGCCGGCGATGACCCCGGTTCCCGGAACCGCGGGTTTCAGAAGAACCCTGCCCGCCCCGAATTTACCGATAACCTCGTGGGGGATCGTGCCGTTTCTGACGGCTACCTGGATCATGGACTTTTTCGCCTGCTCCAGGGCCTTCCGGATCGCTTCCGGGACCTCCGCCGCCTTTCCTTTGCCGATACCCACTTTCCCCTCGCCGTCGCCCACAGCCACCAGGGCACTGAACGAAAATCTACGGCCGCCCTTGACCACCTTGGCCACGCGATTTATATAAATTACCTTGTCCCGCAGGTTGGATCCCTCGCTGTCGAACCGTTCAGCCATAGCGTCCTTATATACCCCTTTCGCTCAATTATGGACAGCCGGAGCCTAAAACTCCAGACCACCCTCCCGCGCGGCGTCGGCAAACGCCTTTACGCGGCCGTGGTAGAGAAAACCGCCCCGATCCATAACAACCTTGGAAATACCCTTGGCACCCGCACGCTCCGCGATGAGCGTGCCGACCCGCCGGGCCGCCTCCGTGTTGCCGCCTTTTCCCTGGAGTTCCCGCAGGTCCTTATCGACCGTGGAAGCCTGCACCAACGTGGCACCCCTCGTGTCGTCGATCACCTGGGCGTAAAAATGCCGCGCGCTCCGAAACACACTTAACCGCGGGCGATCACTGTTGCCCTGAACCCGCTTCCGAATCCGCTCGTGCCGACGACCACGCGCCACAACTTTCTTATTCACCGTCACCGTCCTCCGTGTATCCTAGCAATTACTTCCGCCCGGCCTTGCCGGCCTTGAGACGGATACGCTCGTCGGAATACCTGATACCCTTGCCTTTATAGGAATCCGGCGGCCGCACCGCCCGGAGATTCGCCGCCACCTGGCCGAGTTTTTGCCGATCGATCGACGTAAGGGTGATATGCGTCTGTTTTTTGTCGACCTCGCCGCTGACGCCTTCGGCCAGTTTGAACTCCACCGGGTTGGAATAGCCGACCGTGAGGACCACGGTATCGTTGCCCTGCATCTGCGCGCGGTACCCCACTCCCACCAAGTCCAGCTCCCGCTTGAATCCCTCGGAAACACCGGTCACCATGTTCTGCACCAGACTCCTCGACAACCCGTGCAGGGCTCTGCTCCGGCGGCTGTCGTCCGCCCGCTCGAGCTTGACCTGGTCGCCTTGCACCTCCGCGGTTACCCGTTCCGGCAGTTCCCAGGAGAGTTCACCCTTCGGACCCTTGACGGCAACCGCTGATTTCTTGACCGTAACGCTGACCCCCTTCGGGAGCGCTACTGGTTTCTTTCCGATTCTCGACATGACCCCGCTTCTCCTTACCAGACGTGACAGAGGACTTCGCCTCCGACTCCCTTATTCCGGCAATTGCGATCACTCATAACACCCTGCGACGTAGACAGAATGGCAATGCCGACACCGGCCATCACCCGGGGGACCTGGTCCTTGCCCACATACACACGTCTGCCGGGTTTGCTGATCCGTTTGAGCCCCGAAACGATCCGCGTTTCCTCCGCCCCGACGTACTTCATCGTGATCCGGAGTACTCCCTGGCGCTTGTCCTTCAGAAGTTTATATCCCTTGATATATCCTTCTTCCTTCAGGACCTTGGCGATCTCCAGCTTGAGCCGCGACGCCGGGATATCTACTCGTTCGGCTCGGATCCGCGTGGCGTTTCTCAGCCTCGTGAGCATATCGGCAATAGGGTCGGTCATCATATGCCATCTACCTCTCTGCTACCAGCTTGATTTCGTCACTCCCGGGATCTGCCCCCGGAGCGAAAGATTTCTAAAACAGATCCTGCACAACCCGAACTTCCGCATGTATCCACGGGGACGCCCGCAGACGTTGCACCGATTATAGGACCGCACTGCGAACTTGGGCTCTCGTTTCTGCTTCTCGATCATGCACGTCTTCGCCATCGTCTCAGTTCTCCTTATACTGCTTGAACGGCATCCCGAAGGCCTTGAGAAGGGCCCGTCCCTCCCGGTCCGTCGCCGCCGAGGTGCAGATAACCACGTTCATTCCGTGGATGCCCTGTACCTTGTCATAGTTGATCTCCGGAAAAATGATCTGCTCCTTAAGACCCAAGGAGTAATTTCCCCGGCCGTCGAAGGCCTTGGCCGAGATCCCCCGGAAGTCTCGTATTCGCGGAAGGGCCAGGCAGATAAAGCGATCGAGAAACTCGTACATCCGCGCACCCCGCAGGGTCACGCAACAGCCCACCGACATACCGGCGCGCAGCTTAAACGCGGCAATGGACTTCTTCGCTTTGGTGATAACGGGACGCTGGCCCGTTATCTGCCCCAACTCGTCCGCCGCGGCCTCGAGCAGTTTCGCATTCTGTATCGCCTCCCCGAGTCCCACGTTCAGCACGATCTTTTCCAACCGGGGCACCTGCATGGGGTTGCGGTAACCGAACTCTTTCATGAGTGCCGGCATGATTTCCGACCGGTAGCGTTCTTTCAGTCTGGCCATTACTTATCAATGACCTCCTTACATTTCTTACAGACTCTGGATTTCGTTTCGTCGAATACCCGGGCCGCGATCCGGGTCGGCTTATCGCATTTGGGGCATACCAGCATCACGTTGGACCGCCGGATCGGCGCCTCTTTGTCGATAATGCCGCCCTGACTGTACTGTTTGTTGGGCTTCATATGCTTCTTGACCAGGTTAACGCGCTCCACCAGCACCCGATCCGAATCTCTCAGCACCCCGATCACCCGGCCCCGCTTGCCCTTCTCCCTGCCGGAGAGGACCTGTACCGTATCGTTTTTCTTTATCCCGAGCGACATAGCCGGCCTCCTAAAGGACCTCGGGGGCCAGCGAAACGATTTTCATGAAATTCTTCCATCTCAATTCGCGGGCCACCGGGCCGAAAATACGGGTTCCAACGGGTTCATTCTGGGCATTGATCAGCACGGCCGCATTCTGGTCGAAGCGGACGTACGACCCGTCCGGACGGCGGTAGGCACGCCGCGTGCGCACGACCACGGCCTTGACAACACTGCCCTTCTTCACCGTCCCGCCCGGCGCGGCTTCCTTCACGCTGGCGACGATAACATCGCCGAGCCCGGCCGCTCGTCCCGCTCGGAGGACCCGAAAGCATTTAATGACCTTAGCCCCCGAATTATCGGCGACCACAAGTTTGGATTCCTCTTGTATCATGGTTTCCCTCTACGTCCGTCTTTTATCCACGGCTTATGCAAACGCCCTAAGCGCCCTTTTCCACCGTCAGCACGGTCCACCGCTTGTCCCTGCTTAACGGCCGCGACTCGATGATCGTCACCGTATCGCCCAAGGCGCACGCGTTACCCTCGTCATGAGCCTTGAAACGGGTAACTTCTTTTATCGTCTTTTTATACCGGGGATGCTGAGTGAGGCGCGTAACGGCAACCACAACCGTTTTATCCATCTTATTGCTGACGACTTTCCCTTTATAGAGTTTTTTCGGCATGATTTACGCCCCCTTCTCCTCAAGCACGGTCAGAATCCGCGCGATGGTTCTTTTTACATGGGGGATTCTCTTGGGATTGACGATCTCCCGGGTTGCGTTCTGAAACCTGAGGTTCATCAGCTCTCTCCGGAGTTCACCCTCCCGGGCCTGCAACTCCTCCACGCTCAGATCTCTGAGTTCACGGGCCTTCATATGATCTCCTCCCCCCGCTCGGAGAACTTGGTGGCGATGGGGAGCTTGTAAGACGCCAGCCGAAACGCCTCCCGGGCAACCTCCTCGGAGACTCCGGAGACCTCATACAGCACCCGGCCGGGTTTTACCACCGCCACCCAATATTCCGGCGATCCCTTTCCTTTACCCATACGGGTTTCAGCCGGCTTCTTCGTGATAGGTTTGTCGGGAAAAATCCGGATCCACAGTTTCACCCCTCGCTTCGCGCGGCGGGTAATGGCCACACGGGCCGCCTCGATCTGCCGGGCGGTTATCCAGCCGGGTTCCATGGCCTTCATACCGAAGTCCCCGAACTTGACCTCGCTTCCCCGGTACGCCTTGCCGTTCATCCGGCCTTTCTGTACCTTCCGGTGTTTTACCTTTTTCGGACTCAGCATTGTCGTTCTACTCCTCGTTAGGCGCTCGCCGGACCGGCGCCAGCCATCGCCATGGACGCAGACTGAGACGCCTCGGGCAGAACCTCGCCCTTATACAACCAGACCTTCACGCCGATAATCCCGTAGGTGGTTCGCGCCTCGGCGAGGCCATAGTCGATATCCGCCCGAAACGTATGCAGAGGCACCCGGCCGTCCCGGTACCATTCGGAGCGGGCGATTTCGGCACCGGCGAGTCGGCCCGAACAATGTACTTTGACCCCTTTTGCCCCGAACCGCATGGCGGAGGCCACGGCCTTTTTCATGGCCCGGCGGAAGGCGACCCTCTTTTCGATCTGGAGAGCGATATTCTCGGCCACCAATTGAGCGTCCAGTTCGGGCTTCCGGATCTCCTTGATATCGATATTGACCTTACGGCCCGTGAGACTTTCGAGTTCCTTCCTCAGCCGATCAACTTCGGAACCCTTCTTGCCGATCACGATACCCGGCCGGGCCGTGGCGATGATCACCCGTATTTCCTGCCCGCGCCGTTCGACTTCGATCTTCGATACCCCGGCGTGGTACAGCTTGTCTTTGATCAGTTT
The DNA here is from genome assembly GCA_964474325.1 of uncultured Nitrospirota bacterium. Classification (GTDB taxonomy): domain Bacteria; phylum Nitrospirota; class Thermodesulfovibrionia; order SZUA-242; family CAYYSS01; genus CAYYSS01. The sequence goes on along the minus strand of CAYYSS010000073.1, from coordinate 3,013 downwards.
CTTCAGCCGTATATCCTCGAAGAGAAGTGCCGAATAGTTCTTTCTCGCGTACCAGCGCGACTCCCAGGTCCTGATGATACCCAAGCGGTTGCCGGTGGGGTGCGTCTTGTGTCCCAAGTGTCTACCTCCCGCCTACTCGTCTGCCAGCACCACGGTAATGTGGCTGGTCCGTTTCCGTATGACACTGCCCCGGCCCATGGCCCTGGGCATCATCCGCCTCATGGTCGGTCCCGGATCGGCCACTGCGTGGACAATCCGCATCTCTTCAGGTTCGGCGACCTCGAGGCTCTCGGCGTTGGCAAGGGCCGCCTTCAGCACCTTCTCAACCCGCCGGGCCGCGTCGTGGGGCATGAAGCGGAGTTTCACCAGTGCATCCTCCGCCCGGTTTCCCCGAACCAGATTCAATATCCGCCGCACCTTCGTCGGCGATACCCTCGAGTATTTCCAAACCGATTTGACCTGCACGACGTCTACCTCCTCCCGGCGGTCTTCGCCGAACCGGCGTGTCCCCGGAACGTGCGCGTGGGGGCGAACTCACCGAGTTTGTGACCCACCATATTCTCCGTCACATACACCGGGATGAACTTATTGCCGTTGTGTACCGCAATCGTGTGCCCGGCAAATTCAGGCATAACCGTCGACCGGCGGGACCACGTCTTGAGGAGCTGTTTCTTGCCGGATGCGTTCATCTCTTCCACGCGCTTCATGAGCTTGGCGTCCACGTAAGGACCCTTCTTGATCGATCTCGGCACGACTTACTTCCTCCTCTTCACAATAAATCTGTCGGTACGGCGATTCTTCCGGGTCCTGACCCCTTCCGGTTTACCCCAGGGCGACACCGGCGGCCGTCCGCCGGACGATTTTCCTTCGCCGCCGCCCAAAGGATGGTCCACCGGGTTCATGGCAACACCCCGGACCCGTGGCCGTTTGCCCAACCAGCGGCGCCGGCCGGCCTTGCCGTAGGACACATTCTCTTTTTCCGCGAATCCGACCGCCCCCACCGTGGCCACACACGTGGACGGTACCAGCCGGACTTCACCCGAAGAACACCGGACCTGGCAGTATTTTTCGTCCCGTGCGATAAGCTGGGCGAACGTACCTGCCGACCGAGCCAGACGGCCCCCCTGCCCGGGACGTATTTCCACGTTATGAATAACCGTACCCACAGGCATGTTCTTGAGGGGCAGGGCGTTTCCGGGCTTGATTTCCGCCCCCGGACCGCTCATGAGCTGTTCACCGAGTTTAAGTCCGGCGGGCATGAGGATATAACGCTTCTCCCCGTCGGCATACGTAAGGAGCGCAATCCGCGCACTCCGGTTCGGATCGTATTCGATCGTGCGAACCGTGGCAGGGATTCCCACCTTGTCCCGCTTGAAATCGATCATGCGGTACCGCCGTTTATGCCCCCCGCCCCGACGCCGGACCGTGATCCGGCCGTGGGCGTTGCGTCCGCCTTTTTTCTTGAGGGCCTTCGCCAGACGTTTCTCAGGCCGCGCCGTCGTGATCTCCGCAAAGTCGGGATAGGTCTGGTGCCGTGTACCGGGCGACGTCGGTTTCATGATACGAACGCTCATACGCTTACCCCCTCAAGAAAGTCCAGTTTTTCTCCGGACGCAAGCGTAACGACCGCCTTTTTCCACGATCGGGTGGTCCCCTCGTGCCTGCCGAGACGCTTTGTTTTGCCTCGTACGCGCATGGTCGCCACTTTCGTCACCTTGACCTTGAAGACTTCTTCAACCGCCGCCTTGATCTGGATCTTATTGGCCCCGGCGGCTACTTCAACGATCACCTGGTTGTTGGCCTCTTTAAGATCGGCTCCCTTTTCCGTAAACAGGGGCCGCCGTATTACGTCGTAGGCATTCATACCCGGTATACCTCCTCCATGCGCTTCAACACCGAAGAGGGCATAAGTACCACACCCGCGGCCATTACGTCCAGCGTATTCACCTCGTCGGCCCGGACCACTTTAACGTTGGGAAGGTTGCGGGCCGCACGTGCGATCCCCTCGTCGCCCTCACCGCCGCCGAGGACGAGCAAGAGCTTCGTTTTTCCCAGATTCACCCCTTCGAGCCACTGACGCATAAGCTTGGTCTTGGGTTCGGCCAGGGTAATTTCATCCACAACCACCAAGGCGCCGTTCTGGAGACGGTCGGCCAGAGCACTGCGAAACGCCGCCCGCCGCACCTTCTTCGGCATGCGGAAGCCGTAATCCCGGGGACGGGGACCGAAAACCGTTCCGCCGCCTTTCCAATGGGGCGCCCGAATAGTTCCGATCCGGGCGCGGCCCGTACCTTTCTGGCGCCAAGGTTTCCGGCCTCCACCGCGGACTTCGCCGCGGCTCTTGGTGGACGCGGTCCCCTGCCGCCGGGCCGCCTGCAGACTACGTACAGCCTCGTGAATGAGGTCCTTCCGTACGGGTCCGCCGAAAAGCGCATCGGAAAGTTCCAACTTCGAGACGGCCTTGCCGCTTTTGTCGACCACTTCGATTTCCGGCATCAGCGTACTTCCTTCCTTACGAGCACCACCGAGCCCTTACTGCCCGGGACGGAGCCTTTAATGAGTAATAGGTTTTGATCCGCCTTGACATCGACGATCTCGAGTCCCTGCGTCGTTACCCGGACGTTCCCCATGTGGCCGGGCATGCGCTTGCCCTTCCAGACCCGGGAAGGCGTGGCACTTGCGCCGATGGAGCCGGGCGCACGGTTGAACATGGAGCCGTGTCCTCCAGGCCCCCCTTTGAAACCGTGGCGCTTCATACCGCCCTGAAATCCCTTGCCCTTGCTCCGCCCGGTAACCGATACAGTCTCTCCCGGAGCGAACATCTCCACGGTTATCTCGTCCCCAAGCGCCTTACCGCCGCCCTTGACTTCGCACAGGTGACGACGGGGAGAAACCCCGGCGCGATCGAAGTGCCCTTTCATCGGCTTCGTGACCCTGGCCGCTTTCCGTTGTTCGTCGAAGCCGATCTGGACCGCTTCATAACCGTCGTTTTCAACCGTTTTGACCTGAACCA
>CAYYSS010000072.1:0-10296 GCA_964474325.1 uncultured Nitrospirota bacterium | reverse complement strand
ATGGCGATGTTTCCTTAGTCTGTACGTGGTTGCACGATGTGCAACGGATTCGGTATCTCCATGAGCGCCGTCCAAACGGCCCCATACAGAGTTCCCGGATAATCCCCCCTGGATACAGTGGGTTATGCATGAGCATCATAGCAGGTACCGTAACCGATAACGTCGCAGGCGGCAAGAACGGCCCGGGCCGTCCGGATGGAGATCTGAATCCAGCGAGATCAGGTCCGGCAAAGGGGTCCGTTCGGACCCGAGGGTCGGAACGGCTGGTTTTGATGCCCCTGCGTGACCGGCTTCAAGGGGCCGCTGACATGAAACAAATTGCCCAACGTGGCGTTGGAGCCACAACCAGAACGTGAACGCGGAAACACGGCTGAAACTTCTTTGCAATTTGCATAGAAGTTGTGGGTAAAGAAACTAACTTTCCGCGACCAGAACGGTGCGTTGAATAAGCGGGCTACGTTACTCGCCCGCAAAACGTACATTTTCCCGTCCCGCAATTGCTCCGAAATAAGACGGCCCCCGCGAACGGAGGCCCGTGGTCGCCATCGCTGGCGTTGCCTGCGAGAAACTATCTCATTGGTATGAATAGCTCTCTCAGACATCTTTCAGGTACAATACACCCGCATTATAGCACACGACGCACCAGGCTGTTATGGATAAGGATTAAGGAGATGGCGATGGCGCGGGAGCCTTACACGCTCGGTCTGGACCTCGGAAGCACCTCGATCGGATGGGTTTGTCTTGCCACTGACACCGGCGGACAGCCGCAAGGGATCATCGACGGCGGTGTCCGCATCTTTCCGAAGGCCGTGGAGGATCAAACCCCCACACCCAAGAACGTCCAGCGACGGTTAAAAAGGCTTGGCCGCCGCTTGATCCAACGCAGGGCACGCCGCAAACGAAAGCTTGAGAACCTTCTTGTCCGGAAAGGCCTGTTGCCTCCGGATATTCTTTCCGGCGACGGCCGGGAGACGCGACTGAACGCACTTGGTGACCCGTACGTTCTTCGTCGAAAGGCCCTTGACGAAGCCCTCGCACCCTATGAACTCGGCCGCTGCCTCCTGCATCTCGCACAACGTCGCGGTTTTCTCAGCAACCGAAAAACCTTGCTCGGAGAGCTTGTGGACGATCCCGACGCGGCAGACCTCATTGAGGAGCTTGACGGCGATGCCGGTGCCGATCTTGACCGCGAGGAAAGCAAATTCAAACAAGATATTCAAGCGGTAGACGCGCAGATACGCAACTCCGGCGCTCGTACGCTCGGGGAATATCTCGCCGGTTTTGAACGGGATCGCTGTAAGCGGAATCGCAAACACGCCGGCGGGTTTCTGCGCACCTCCCGTCAGATGTACCGGGACGAGTTGGCCATGATCAGGAAGGTCCAGGAACCTCATCACGCGGATCGCCTGAGCGGCGCGGATTGGGATCTTGTCGAATTGATCATTTTTCGGCAGCGGCCGATCAAGTTGCGAAGCGATCGGGTCGGCATGTGCGAACTGGAGCCCCGTCGCCCGCGCGCGAGGGTCGCCCGCCTCGAATATCAACGCTTCCGCTATCTCCAGGATGTAAACAACCTTGCATATTTCGAAGGGGACCATGGCGGATACGTACCCCTGACAGAGTATCAGCGCAAAGCTCTGCTGGAGGCCCTTGAAACCCGACCGGAACTTTCCTGGGCGCAGGTACGGAAGGTGGCCGGCCTTGCAAGATCGCAACGCTTCAATCTGGAACTGAGCGAGGTCAAGATATTGAAGGGGAACAGGACGGCCTGCGCCATCCGGAACGTTGTAGGCGATGCCTGGGATTCCTTGCCGACAACCCGGCAGTTGGCCTTGGTCGAGGATCTGCTTACGATCCAAAATCGACAGGCGCTCAAGAAGAGGCTTGTCAGCCACTGGGGTTTTGCGCCGGCCGATGCGGTGCGTCTTGCGATAACGAACTTCGAGGTTGGGCACGGCAGCCTTTCCGTCAAAGCCATATCCCGGCTGTTGCCGGCTCTTGAGGCCGGTGCGAAGTATTCGGATGCGGTAACGATCGCGGGCTACAAAGCACCGTTGCAGCAACCGTCCGTCCGCCTTGATATCCTGCCGCGGCCCCCGGAGACGCGAAACCCGGCAGTCAACAAAGCGCTCAATGAGCTCCGAAAGCTCGTAAACGCCGTGATTCGTTCCCACGGAAAGCCCGCGGCGATCCGTGTTGAAATGGCAAGAGACCTCAAGATGGGCAAAAAGCGACTTGCGGCCTTCAATCGGCAACAGGCTGCAAACAATAAGGCCAATCGTGAAGCGGAGGAGGCATTCGGGGAACTATTCCCTTCGGCCCGTCCCTCCCGCAACGATCTCTTGAAATATCGGCTTTGGCGCGACCAGAACAGTCAGTGCGCTTATTCTGCTTCCAATGTCACCATTTCCCTGGCGGAGCTGTTTTCCGATGCCGTCGAGGTGGATCACATTTACCCGTTTCGTCGGTCGCTCGACGATTCTTACCTCAACAAAGTCGTGTGTCGCGTCGAGGAAAACCGTGCCAAAGGCAAGCGGAGTCCGTGGGAGGCTTTCGGATCGGATACTGCCCGGTGGGAGCAGATCGTGCAGCGATGCCGGAGTTGGGCGAAGACCAATCGCGCAATGCGTCCCAAAATCGTACGCATCCTGGACCGTCGCGACTACGACGAGATCGAATCCTCAATTACGACGCAGCTCGTCGATACCAGGTATATCAGTCGCATAGCCTTGCAGTATTTGATGACGCTTGGAACCGACGTGACGGTGGTTAAGGGCCAAATTACGGCCTGGCTTCGTAGCAGATGGGAGCTTAACCATCTTTTGGGGCCGGGTCCCGGGAAGAACCGGTCCGATCATCGACATCACTTAATCGACGCGCTTGTTGTCGGGTTAACGGACAGGCGCCTCTATCGCCGAATAGCGAAACTTGCCCAACGCCGTGATGTGGACGGCCTCAGGCACATCCGCCTGGATCAACCATGGAAAACCTTCGCCCGGGATGCCAGGAGGCTCGTCGAGAGGGTTATTGTTTCTCACGTGCCGCGGTGGCGGATCGAAGGAGCGCTTCACGAAGATACTGCCTCCGGCCTTCGTATCCAAGAGGACGGAACCGTACGAACGGTCTACAGAAAGCTTCTAAACGCGCAGTTTACGCCGAAAGACGCCGCGAATATCGTCGACGACACCGTGCGTAACGTGGTTGTGTCGTACCTTGATCATTGCGGCCGTGACCCGAAACGGGCTTTCAGTGAAGGGTTTTCTTTGCTGCATCCCAACGGGACTCGGATTCGCAGGGTTCGTATTTACCGCGCCAGATATAAGAATCTCTCTGAGCTCGAACAGGCGGCTTATCCGGTGCTTGGGCGTGACGGCCGGCCGTTCCGCTACATGACCTTTGGGAATACGCATCACGTCGAGATATTCCGCCACCGTACGAAGCAAGACAAGTACGCTGCCCGCTTTGTCACGATGATGGAAGCCACATGGCGAGCCCGGGGCGTTCGCGGCCCGAAACGTCCGATCTTAAATACCTTTCTTGACGAATCTCACGAGTTTGTTGAAGCATTCGCGAGCGGAGACATGGTCAGGTTGAACGATGGACGGCTTTGGCGGGTCCAGAAACTTGAAAAAAATAACAACCGTCTGGTTCTTCGACTTCATACGGATGCCACAACGGAGCGAAACGACTCGTGCCTCGAAAAAGCCGTCTCGACGCTGTTCAAGCAATACAACATGAAAAAGGTTCACGTAAACCGCCTCGGCAGGGTTTTCGATGATCAAGCGGACCGTTGAGATTGCCGAACCTTCTTATCTCAGGGTTCGCAACAGTCAACTGAAGGTAGAACGGGATCAGCTCGAAGTCGCGTCGATACCCTTCGATGACCTCGGCGTCCTCATTCTGGCTCATCCCCGCATCACCATAACGCAGGCGGTTCTCGCGCACTGTGCTAGTTCAAATATTGCGCTCATCACCTGCGATCATAGCCGCACGCCGACGGCGCTATCCTTGCCGATCTCCGGTCACGTTCTCCACGCGAGAATTCTGGCGCGCCAATCCACCGTTGGGCGTCCCTTTAAGGAACGGCTCTGGCGGGATATAATTCGCGCGAAGCTCTTGGCGCAATCGTGCTTGTTGGGGCGTTTCGATCTGCCGGGTACGGCCCGGGTTGCGCGACTGGCCCAAGCCGTGAAGGCGGGCGATCCTGGGAATCTGGAGGCTCAAGCGGCCAAAGTATATTGGCGAGCCATGTTTGGTTCGCGCTTTCGGCGGAATCCGGAACTACCTGGAGTAAATGCTCTGCTGAACTATGGCTATGCAGTAATCCGGGCCGCTACTGCCAGAGCCATCGTCAGTGCCGGCCTTCATCCCGCCTTGGGTATCCACCACTGCAACCAGTACAACAGCTTCGCCCTTGCCGACGATCTTATGGAACCCTACCGCCCGTTCGTCGATGGTACGGTTCGCCTCGTGGTGGAAGGGGGAGCGAAAGAAATGTGCCCTTTGGCAAAGAGGACCTTGGTCGGCATATTAGCGCGGAACGTGAGGCAGGGAAAACGCAGGGCATCTTTTTTCAATGCCATCCAACATGTCGTCAATCATTTTCGCGACGCCGTTGTCGACAGGGGCGTTCCGCGACTTAGTTATCCGAGCCCCGGGGAAGAGGAGTTTTGGTCGTTTTTGGAGGATTGAGGACTTTGTGGGTCATCGTCATGTTCGATCTTCCAACAGACAATGCCCGAGCCCGGAAGGAATATGCCTCGTTCCGAAAAGCCCTTCTCGACGATGGGTTCATGATGATTCAATACTCGGTTTACGCGCGGCACTGCGCGAGCGAGGAAAATGCCGTCGTCCACGCCCAGAGGGTCAAATGCGCATTACCCCCGGACGGCGAGGTCAGAATCTTCCGGCTCACGGACAAGCAATATGCCCGGGTCGAGGTCTACTTCGGACGTTGTCGAAAACCTCCCGAAGCACCACCCCGCCAGCTCGAGTTCTTCTAGGAAAAGTTGAAAAAACGCTTCCTTTGCAAACCCTTAGACGAGACGTATTGTACCTGAAAGATGTCTGAGGGCTGTTCACAACAGCGGAGTTGTTGCGAAGCTGGTGGACATATTGTACCTGAAAGATGTCTGAGGGCTGTTCACAACCCGGTGACCGAGACAGTGTCGACACCCGCCGATTGTACCTGAAAGATGTCTGAGGGCTGTTCACAACACGTACCTGTCGGCCCACTTCGTTTTCTTGATTGTACCTGAAAGATGTCTGAGGGCTGTTCACAACATTTCGTCCGCGTTCACGGTCTTCATCACGATTGTACCTGAAAGATGTCTGAGGGCTGTTCACTACCGGATCACCTGGGGCGCGGCCGCCTCGGCGATTGTCCCTGAAGGATTCAAACATTGGGATTCACATCGATCCCGGACAGTTATGGGGGAGCGATGAGAACTTGAATTCAGGACGTCGAGTACCCAAATCAAGCGCAACGCGGGAGCGTTGCTTTCCGGCTCCGTACCGGGGAGACGAGGGAAACCCTGGTTGGATCTCCGCTTATTGTAGTGTTGCCGTCACGGAATCCGGGGCTTCCTTTATCGTCTTTTCCGTACGTCGGGTTCACGGATTCCGCAACGATTCTCTAACCCCCTTCCTGTCGCCGTTTTTTCCATTCTGAAACGCGCTCCTTTTCAAAATGAAAAACTCTGCCCCGAACCAGCCCGGAAAAACCGCTATATTCGCTCCTCCAACAGCCAATAGCCTTTGGCCCCGAAGTTGCTGACTAAGGGTTGCAGGCAAAAAAAGAGAACCGAGAACCGTAAGGAAAGGGGGAACGATAGGCAGCACACAGGTGCAGCGCGACGCGCAATGTACTGCGGCCTTGGTCGCAGAAAACCACAGGGGAGGAGAACAACAATAATGAGTTTATCCCGAAGGAACCTTATAAAGACCGGTGCTGCGGGCACCGCTGCGCTTGCAGGCGTTGGTTCCGGTCTGAGTCTCAGGTCTCCGATTGCCCTGGAGGGAAACAAGGCGGAAGCAGCGCTTTTCGGAGCCCCTACGTTCGAAGATGTCTATAAGCAGTTCGGCAAGTATGTCCATCTTTGCCCCGGAAAGTTTGCAGGTGTTGTCGCGGCATACGACATGTCCAGCGGCAAGTGTATGGCGTGGATGAATTTTAATATTTCAGGGGGCAACAAAACCGCCATACCGCATCATCTGGCGGCGTTTGCCTCCCCCGACCCTTATAAGGAATTCGAATTTGTCGTCAATTCCCAGGGAGGAAAGAACCTTTACATTTATGGGGTTACGACGCCGGTGAAGGATCCGGCCCCGGGATTCAACATCTGGCGGGTGAAATACGACGGCAACAAGATGGAGATCCAGGAGGATGTGGCGGAAACAACGGGGCTCGGCCTGGGTGTGCACGTCACCGTCTGCCCCGACAACGAACGCTTCGCCGTCTGTGACGGCCAGAAGGATATCATGGGGGTCTTCAGGCGCGGCAAGGGCACGAACCCGTCTTCGGTTGTTAAGGCGGTCTCTTTCGACTGGGAGCCTAACAATATGGAATTGTCACGGGCCTGGAGCGATGGCGGAACGTTGAGGATCAGACATCTGAATCCGCCGTACGACCTCAAGGGGCTCAAGGGCTTGAAGATTGATTGGGAGTTGGTACCCGGCGGCGAACTCTTCGCCGAACAGGGCAAGGTGCCCGGCCCACGGCTGAAGAACCTGGTGGCGCTTGACGCGCTTGGCTGGGATCCTGCACATGAGAACTATGCCATCGCCGCTTTGCGTCTGCTGGGAGCAGGTATCGTTTTCGATACCACGACCTGGGAAGTCAAGGCGTGCTGCGTCGGTTCGGAAAAGCATAAGGCGAATGGCTACCAGCATCCGGTGCGGAAGGTCCGTGACGGTGAGTGGGAGATCAAATTCCCAAGCGTTCCGACCCCTGCCCACCAGGCCGGCTACAGCCCGACAGGCAACTTCTTCGTGCTGATGAACAACGCCAAGGAAAACATGATGGCCGTGTTCGATTGCAGCAACCAGTCCGATCCGACCAAGTGGCGGCGGATTGCCGCCGTTGGAGACCCCAGCTGGCGGGGTGCCTATCCCAACCCCTTCCATATGTCCTTTAATCCGGATGAGAGCAAGATGTTCGTTACCCTCTGGTGGCCGCCGCCGACCAAGAGCGGCATCGCGGTCGTGGACACCAAGACCTGGAAGATCGTCAAGATTCACGAAATCGGTCTTGATACCCATACGGTTGCGTGTACCGGCGACGGCAAATGGTTGTTCGGCGTCTACAGCGGTTTCCAGAAGTCGGAGACGGGTTCGTATGTGATCCGGGTTGCCGACAACAAGTTCTACGGCTATCTGCCCAGCCCCCTGGGGCATCACGACTCGGTCATTATTCCGCGCAACAAGAAGGAGCTGGCAATCTCCAGATGCCCCTCAACGTGAGTGACACGGATTGAGCCTTTTTGCGTTTTTTTAGAAAAGGCTTTTCACAGGCGGAGGATGCTTGTTTCGTCCTCCGCCTGTGAAACCGTTCCGGTAAGGTCATCCGATTGAGAGCACCGGCTTGCCCGGTCTCTTGTGGAACAATGAGGGCATTCGAAAATGGTTACCAGCGTATTCGGTCTGGCTTCTCAGAATCTGCAGGTAAAACACGCGCGATTCTACATCATACTTTTTGGTGTCAGTATGGTCATTGCGGCCCTGTTCGCCAGTTCCATTCTGATTATGGGAATCCATCACAGTCTGGAAAAGGGCTTGTCGAAGCTCGGCGCTGATCTACTTGTTATTCCCAAGGAGTCGCTGGTCAACATGAAAACCGCCCTGCTGACCGGAGAGCCTTCGGCCTTCTATATGGAACGCACGGTGCTTGACAACATCCGCGTTCTCAAAGGGGTGAAAAGAGCCTCCGGACAGATTTTCCTCACCAGTGCCACGGGGGAATGCTGTGTCATGGGCAACTCCTTTCTCATCGGTTTCGATCCGGCGGATGATTTCACCGTTATGCCGTGGGTGGACAAGGCCGCGTTAGAGACCTTTCCGGAAGACGGCGTAATTGTCGGCGCGATGACACAATGGAAGTTGGGGCAGACCGTAAAATTTTACGCCGTTCCCCTGAGGGTATGGGCCAAACTCGAAAGGACCGGTATCGGCCTATACGACAACGCGATTTTTTTCAATATAAAGAATGCGTATAGAATGGCTGAACTGTCACAGTCCGATCCGTCGGTGAAACCTTTGAAACCCATACAGGGCAAAATTTCCGCCGCCCTTGTTCAATTGGACGTCGGTGCCAAAATACCGTTTGTCACCTTCTCCGTTCTGCGCAATAATTCGGGGCTCAAGGTAATCACCACCGGCAACATTCAGACCTCGGCGCGCCAGACCACGGTAGCGGTGTTTTCCGGGATCGTTTTTCTGATCGTGGTTCTGGTGCTGTCCAACGTGCTCATGATAAACGCTATTTTTTCTGCGGTGGTCAATGAAAGAAAACGCGAAATCGGCATAATCAGGGCGATTGGCGCCAGCAGGACTAATATATTCAGCCTGATTCTTTACGAATCAACCCTGATCAGTATGTTCAGCGGCATCGCGGGTATGATTCTCGGCGGCATCCTGTTGAAGATTTTCCAGAGGTCAATCGTATTCTACCTCAAACTTCTCAACATTCCTTTCATGCTGCCGCCGGTTGAAATTATCGCCATCATGGCCGCCGGCGCTATTGCGGTGGCGCTCGTAATGGGTATCAGCGGTTCCGCCTACCCGGCGGCGATGGCCGTCAGGATCGATCCTCATGAGACCATGAAACAAGGGTTATAGCGTGGGCGCTTTTATCGAAATAAAGGACGTCAGAAAAACCTACCGGGTGGGTCAACAGCAGATCCATGCGCTCAACGGGGCCAGCCTGGCGATCGATCGGGGGGACTTTGTCGTTCTCCTGGGGCATTCGGGGTCCGGCAAAACCACGTTGATCAGCGCCATAGGCGGCCTTGCACGGCCGACGGCAGGATATGTCTACAAGGAGGGCATCGACATCTGGCAACTCAGTGATAAGGAGCTTTCCAGATTCAGAAACAAAAATATCGGTTTCATGTTTCAGGCATTCAGCCTGCTGCCCGCCCTGAATACCCTGAACAATGTGGTCATGCCGGTCATTTTCAGCAAGGGCGAAAACAGAATCGGCAAGGAAGAACTCCGGGAAAATGCCGTGTCGCTGCTCACCGAACTGGACATGCAGGACAAGATCGAATCATTCCCTTCAGAGCTTTCGGGCGGTGAGCAGCGGCGTGTCGCCATAGCCAGAGCCCTCATTAACGATCCTGAAATCATCCTTGCCGACGAACCGACCGGAGATCTCGATATTCGAACCGAAAAAGAGGTCATCGAAATCTTTCGATACATCAACGAAAGCTACCACAAAACAGTGATTGTCGTGAGCCACACCCTCTCTTGGGTCGAGACGGCTAAGAAGGTCGTCATTATGAAGAGCGGGCGTATACATGAAGGTATAACCGATCCGACCGCCGCCCTCATGGAAGAGGAAGTCGCTTAATGAAGATACTGAGACTTTCGATTCTGGAACTCGTGAGGAGGCCCAAAAAAAACGGTCTCCTTCTCCTGGCTATTATTATCGCCGTCTCTTTGTTGATATCCCTGTCCATCGTCAGCAATGCCGCCAATACCGCAGTTCTGGAGGTTATATCGAAGACAGGACACACCCTGACCGTCCGGCCTGCAATCGATGCCGGACAACACAGCAGCGGTATCAGCGGGAAACTTACCACGTCGGAAGTGGTGCTCGGAAAATATATTCCCGAAGCCTTGCTGCCTGAAATCAAAAAGTTGTATGACGAGGCCATTAAGGCGGGATGGGAGAAAAAGGGGGGGCTGGTGATCCGACCGGGCATCGGTGCAATCGACCTTGAGCCGCCCACGTGGGCGCCGCGTCTGTACCAGATAAGTATGGTGGACGGCAGGGAAGTAATTGTGACGGGGGTAGAGTTTTACCGGGAGTACTTCGTCAGGTTCTGGTGGAAGATTGCCAGCGGACAGTGGCCCGAGGATTCCAACAACTTGAGGACGGCGAAGATGAACGAAGCCGTGCTGGGGAGTGTCTTTGCTTCGAGTAACGGCCTGGATACCGGCGCCACCGTAACCGTCAACGATCGGGAGTTTGTCGTCTTGGGAGTGTTGGAGGAAACCAATTCGGCGGACGACTATATGATTTTCGGGTCATCGCGGAGGAGTGTGGGTGGAATCGGGCCGATTTGCCACCGTAAC
>CAYYSS010000071.1:0-10315 GCA_964474325.1 uncultured Nitrospirota bacterium | reverse complement strand
CGTATCTGGAGCAGTTGCTTAATAAACTCCGACGCGCCGGACTCATAGACAGCGTAAAAGGCCCCGGCGGGGGCTACGTGTTGAGCCGGCCCCCCGACGAGATCTCCATTCACGAGATCCTCCGCGTCCTCGAGGGGCCCGTGGCTATAACCGCGTGTCTCGATCCGGACAAAGACGAGACCGAGTGCGCCCGGGTGGACCGTTGCGTAACCCGCCTGCTCTGGAAGACTCTCGGGGAACGGATAGAAGGGTTCCTCGATACCATAAGCCTCGCCGATCTGATGACGGAAGAGGTCAAGGTTATCGGTTCCTTAAAGGATAACCGGTCGTGACGGCCGCGTATTTCGATACCATGGCGGCGCCCCCTATGGACGAACGTGTCCTGGAGGCGATGCTTCCCTATTTCAAGGAGTCCTACGGAAATCCCCTGAGCCTCCACCCCCTCGGGATGTCCGCCCGGAAGGCCGTGGAAGAGGCCCGGGGACGGACGGCGGAACTCATCGGGGCGCAGGCCGAGGAGATCATTTTCACGGCAAGCGGAACCGAATCGAATAATTTTGCACTCAAGGGTGTGACTGCCTCCTACGAAAAGAAGGGCCGTCACATTGTCATATCAGCGGTGGAGCACCACTCGGTCATGAACCCGGCGGCGTACCTGGAGCGCAAGGGGTGGGAGGTCAGCACCGTCGGGGTGGACGAGACGGGACGGCTCGATCCGGATGCCGTTGAAGAGGCCCTGAGGGACGACACGGTGCTGGTCAGCGTGATTCTCGGTAATAACGAAATCGGTACGATTCAGCCCCTCAAGGAGATCGCCGAGAGGGCGAAGGCCCGGGGGGTTCTGGTGCACGCCGATGGTTCGGCCGCCGTGGGCAATATCGCCGTTGATGTCAACGACCTGGGAATAGACCTTCTGAGTATTTCGGGATACAAGTTTTACGGTCCGAAAGGGGTAGGGGCCCTGTATTTGAGGCGGGGCACCCGCATTACCCAGCTTCTCCACGGAGGCATTCAGGAAAACGGCCGTCGCGCGGGGGGCGACAACGTCCCGGGTATTGTCGGACTCGGGACGGCGGCGGAGCTGGCGCGGCGGGAACTGCCGGACCGGGTGGAACGGGTCACGGCGCTCCGCAATCGCCTTGTTAAGGGAATCACCGAGCGGATCGACCACGTACGTTTCAACGGCCACCCGGACCTCCGGCTTCCGGGGAATGTGAACATGGCCTTCGAATTCGTGGAAGGAGAGGCCCTGCTCCTTTACCTGGCGAAGGAAGGGGTGTACGCCTCGAGCGGTTCCACATGTGCGTCCCGGGCGCTTAAGGCTTCCCATGTCCTGAGCGCCATCGGGGTGCCGCCGCAAAGTTGCCAGGGGACCCTGCAGTTGACCCTGGGGAAAGACAATACCGACCACGACGTGGACCGGGTGCTTGCGGTCCTGCCGGGAGTAATCGACAAACTCCGGGCAATGTCGCCGCTGTACGATCAACACCGCACGTAAGGAGAGAACCATGTATTCCGAGAAAGTTATGGACCATTTCACGAATCCGCGCAACGTGGGAGAAATCGCCGACGCCGACGGAATCGGCGAGGAGGGTAATCCCGTCTGCGGTGACGTGATGAAAATTTACATAAAAGTGGAAAACGGCATCATCGAAGACGTGAAATTCAAGACCTTCGGGTGCGGTTCGGCTATCGCCGTATCGAGCATGATCACCGAGATGGCAAAAGGGCAGACCCTTGACGACGCATTGAAGATAACGAAGGAAATGGTCGCAGACGAACTGGGAGGGCTTCCGCCCCAGAAGATGCACTGTTCCAATCTGGGGGCCGAGGCGCTCCACAAGGCCATAGAAGATTATCAACAGCGCCACGGGGGCTGACGAGACCGTGCGTCGGGGCGGAGAGGACGCCGGTAATAGCGGGGATCCGGGTATTCCCGACCAGGTCGTGGATTGTGTAGGGCTCTTCTGCCCGAACCCGATTATCCAGACCGCGGCCCGGCTCAAGGAGATGGCGCCGGGCGAGATTCTTGAAGTTCTCGCCGACGATGCGACGTTTCCCAAGGACATTCCGGACTGGTGCGCCAAGACGGGTTACGAGTTCCTCGGGGTCGATGAAGAAGGCGGGGAGTTCAAGGCCCGCATTCGAGTTCCCGGGTAGCGTCCGCGCCGTTTCGGAAGAGATCGAGCCCTGCTGAACCCGGACGCCGCGCCGCCGGGGCGGGACGGTCCGGTCGGCCGTAATTGTTATAATGAGCAGACCATGAGGGAAGCGCTCGATCTTCTTGAAGCTCTCGGAGAGGGAGTGGCCCTCGTCGATCCTGTCTCGTACCACTGTATTTCTTCAAACAATGCCTTCTGGCGTATGCTGGGCGTCGAATCCCGCGGCCCGGACATCAAATCCCTCCACGACTGGCCCGCGATAATCCAGTCTGAAATCCGGGGGGCGCACAAGGCGGACAACCTGCGGGCACCGGTACGACTGATCAAGGCGGCCGGGCGGGAAGTGAGTCTTCGGTGTATGGACGCAAAAACACCGGAGGGTTCCGGCGTGATCGCGGTGGTACTCAGGGATGTGTCGCAGATGCGCAGTATGGAGCGGGAAGTAAGGCGCAAGAACCGGGAACTGGCCGTCCTGAATATGATTTCTTCGTCGTTCATCGAATCCGGGGACCCGGACGTGGTGTTCCGGGATATTCTTGAAAAGACCCTGCTTGCCATGGATTTCGAAATGGGGTGGATTTCCCTCTGGAACGAGGCGCGCCAGAATTTTCGGATGCGATGTTATCGGGGCCTGCCCATGTCCCTGGTCCGGTGGGTGGAGGAGGGTGGGGTGCAATGGCTCGATGATACCGTCAGGCCCATGACCGATCCTTTCCACCTGGTCGAGAAGGTCTCGGACCCGGTCTTGCGCAAACATCGTGTACGTTCTTTCGCCGTGGCGCCTCTCAGGCTGGGGGAACGCTTGACCGGCTATCTGTTCCTCGGCGATACCGACGACCGGACCTTTGAGTTCGAAGAACTGTCGCTCCTGTCCCTGGTAGCGGCCCAGGTCACTCTGATTCTGGAGAAAATCCGCCTCTATGAGGAGACAAACCGCCTTGCCATGACCGATGCGCTCACGGAACTCTATAACGCCCGGTATTTCTATACCCAGCTCGAGTCGGAGAATCTCCGATGCGAGCGCTATGGTCTCACCTACAGCGTGGTTATTTTCGATATCGACGGGTTCAAGGTTTTTAACGATACCTACGGGCATCAGGCGGGCGATGAGGTACTGCGGGAAGTAGGGCAGGCCATAAAGGCCGCGTCCCGGCAGTCCGATATCGTTGCCCGCTACGGGGGGGAGGAATTCGTCGTCCTGTTGCCCAATACGGCCAAGGATTCCGCCATGCACCTTGCCGTACGATCGAAGGAGGCGGTGGAGAACCTCCTGCTCTTAAAGGACTATGTCGGCAAGGGGGTGCGGGTAACCATCTCGGGCGGTGTCGCCGCCTTCCCGGGGGACGGTCGTGAGAGTAAATCGATTCTTTATGCCGCCGACATGGCGCTTTACGAGGCGAAACGCCGTGGGAAAAAAAGGGTATGCTGTACGAGTATCGACGGTTTTCTCGAAGGATGAGGCGAGAAGGTGAACAGCGAGACGGAAAATAATCCCGGCGGGCCGCCCGCATCGCAGATGGTCGTAAGGACGGCGTTTCTCAACGACGCCCGGACGATCCATGAACTGATAAACACCAGTGCGGCGGGGGGAGAGATGCTTCCCCGTTCGCTGAACGACGTCTATGAATCTCTCAGGGATTTTGTCGTGGCTGAGGCGGAGGACGGTCGGATCGTCGGGGTCTGCGCGCTTCATCTCTCCTGGGCGGGATGGGCGGAGATCCGGTCGCTGGTCGTACTCCCGGAGTTTCGCGGACGCGGAATGGGCCGCGGACTCGTTCGGGCGTGTCTGACGGAAGCGGCCCGGCTGGGTGTGGACCGGGTCTTTACCCTGACCTATCTTCCGGACTTCTTCCGCCCTCTGGGATTTCGTCTTGCGGAAAAAGGAGTGTTGCCCCAGAAAGTGTGGGGCGACTGCCTGAACTGTCCGAAATTCCCCGACTGCGATGAACTCGCCCTGGTTCGGGATGTCCCGTCGGCTGACTCTGAGTCAGGATTACCGGCCGTGGGGAGATGAAGCGCATTGGTGGTATTCTACAATGGTCCGGCTATTGACAAAGTGGGTACTCGCCGATAGAATTTGCAACCATACGACCGCTAATTGTTAAGGCGTGAACTTTAGAGGAGGGGCTGATGAATCCTGCCAATCTGAAATACCATAAAGAACATACGTGGGCCCGTATTGACGGCGACCGGGCCGTTGTCGGTATAACCGATTACGCCCAGGAATCCCTGGGCGAGGTTGTGTACGTGGAAATTCCCGAAGTCAATACGACTGTGGATGCGGGTTCCGAACTGGGAGAGATCGAGTCGACGAAGGCTACCTCCTCGATTATCAGTCCCATGAGTGGAAATGTCGTGGAAATCAACGAGGACCTTACCGAGTCCCCGGAAATCGTCAATGAGGAGCCGTACGGGAAGGGTTGGATTGCGGTCCTCGCCATATCGGATGCCGGCGAGGCCGACGACCTCATGGATGCGGAAGAATACGACCGCTATACCCAGGAAGAATCCCAATAGTTTTTTTGTCTGCAGCTGCCCTGCAATCTGCAACGTCGAGTCGGCCCTTCGTCGAGGAGACCCGACTCGGGAGGTTTTCGCCCGCGGATGGGCGGCTGCCCTTTGAGTGCGACCCCACGACGGCCTTGGGAGCGGACAGCCGAACGTTCCGGTCTTGTGCGGTCGTCCCGGGCGCGGGTCTGCTCCCGGAGGCGCCGGGGCGGGTTTGTCACACCGGGCTAACGTACGATACGGGGAAGGATCGATAAAATGAATATTGTAGTAATCGGGGCCGGGCCGGCCGGGTACCCGGCGGCCGTTCGCGCCGCTCAGCGAGGTGCCCGGGTGACCGTTGTCGAAGCCGCCCAGGTGGGCGGGACCTGTCTCAACTGGGGCTGTATCCCGACCAAGTCACTGCTTGCGTCCGCCGACGTATTCTCTCGTGTCCGGACAGCGGCCGATTTCGGCGTCCGCGTTTCCGGTGATGTGAAAGTCGACATGGAAGCCCTGGTGGCTCGAAAGAACGTTGTCGTCGAGCGCCAGGCAAAGGGGATCAGGAGACTGCTCAAGGAACGGGGCATTCGCATGATCGAGGGCCGCGGGCGGTTGACGAGTACGTCCAACGTGCTCGTGAAGCGGAACGACGGGACGGAGGAAAACCTTGCCGCCGACGGCGTTCTCATCGCGACGGGCAGTCGGCCGGCCGACCTGCCGCTGTTCCCCGTGGACGGGACGCGTATACTGTCGAGTAACGAGGCGGTGCATTTGACTGCTGTACCGGACCGGCTTCTTGTCGTGGGGGCCGGGACCATTGGTTGTGAATTTGCGTTTCTGTTTCAGCAGTTGGGTGCGAATGTGACGGTACTGGAGCTGGCGCCCCGGGTTCTTCCCCGGGAAGACGGGGAAATTGCCGCGCTCCTCGAACGGGAGTTCAAGAAACGGAAGATCAGACTGTTTGCCGGCGTGTTCGCCGAGCATGTGGAGATGGCGGACAACGCCGTTCGGGTCGTGCTGGAAGGCGGCGAGACGGTGGAGGCGGATCAGGTATTGGTGGCGGTCGGACGGTCGGCCAATACGGAAGATCTTGGACTCGATACGGTGGGTGTTCGTCGGGACCGCGGAGGCCGCATCCTGGTAGACGAGCACATGGCGACGACGGCCCCCGGAGTATACGCGGCGGGAGACATCACGGGGAGCGCGATGCTTGCCCACGTGGCGACCAGGGAAGGTATCGTCGCGGCGGAGCATATGACGGGGTTACGGGAGTCGGCCGTTCGGTACGATACCGTACCGTCGGTGATTTTCACAAAGCCGGAGATAGCTTCCGTGGGGTTCCGGGAGGACGAACTCCAAGACCGCGAAATCCCCTATAGAGTGGGCAGGTTCCCGTTCCGGGCTTTGGGAAAGGCGCAGGTAACGGGCGAGATCGTCGGTCTGGTAAAGATTCTTGTCGAGCAGGCATCCGGGCGGTTGCTCGGTGCACATATAATGGGTGCCCATGCGTCGGATCTGATTCACGAAATGGCCGTGGCCATCGAGGCCGGCTGGACGGCCCGGCAGGTCGCGGATACCATCCATGCCCACCCGACCCTGGCCGAGGGGGTGATGGAGGCCGCCGCGGACGTCTATGGCGAGGCGATCCACGGCCCGGTACCAAAAAAGGGGCCCTCGGACAACGGCGGAAGCGGAATCCGGAGACAAGGGGCGCCATGAACGGGTCGGCCGGGTCACGCTCTACCAAAGACTGGCTGGCCGATGTTCGTAAGAATAGTCCGGCGCGTCTTCAGGAGCTGGATTTCCTGCTCAGGGCGCTGGATGGTTTTTCGGATACCGATGCCGTCGGCGAGTTGATGTCCGAAACCGGTCCCATCGCGGATTACAGTGCCCCGGCCCAGGTCATCCACGACGGGGTGCTGAACCTGGTCGGCCTGCTCGAGATGATCATCCCCGAGAATCGGCGGAACCGGTACTGGTTCGAGCGATACGCGAAAAACAAGTATCTTCCCGCCGAACGAAAGACCCCGCTCTATTCGGAGCGGGAAGAGGACAGTCCTGAAGAATCTCTCCTGAAGCTCTACGACGGGTTTCTGAACATTAAAGGCTTGACGGCGGAGATCCTTCGGGCCGAACGTGTCTCCGGCAACGCATTCGATGGTGTGGGGCGCATGGTTCGCCGGGAGATCGCGCGGAATAAGTTCTTCAATCCGTTTATGCGTCGAAAGCTGGATCCCGTTGTTGACGGTGTACGCAATCCAACGCTGTCGGCCCTGGTGCGCAAGATCGATGATCGGGATCTGCGACGTGCGGTTTCCCTGGCCATGCTCGGCCTTTTTCGTATACTCCGCTATCTCGAGTACGTTGATGCCCGGGGGTTCAAGCGTTCGGTCCTGAATGTTTCCCTGCTCGCCTTTGTGCTGGTCGAGACCCAACTCCACCTGTTTCAGAGTCTCTGTAAACGGCGGGAGGAAGTGGGTATTTCCGACGAGGATGTGGGCGATACCCTTTCCATGCTCCACATGCAGGTGAGTATGGAGTCGAAACGGGTGTATGCTCAGGAATTGCGTCACGCGCTGGATGTAAAGGACACGGGACAACTCAGAGGGAGGATTGAAAACTCCCTGGGCATTCTCAAGAATCTGGCCGAACAGAGCGTGGTGGCCCTTGCCCAGGCAATCGATCCCACCGTGGCCGGCGAGCAGGTCTTCGCGAGTTTCGTTACCCGTCTTGAGCAATCGGCGCAACTGAGGGACGACCTGATGGTTCTGCACCGTATGCTCGAGCTTTTTGAGGAGGATAACGCCCACCGTAAACGTACGTTCGGGGGGCTTCTCAACTACATGCACTACTTCGAGGAAGTGACATTCAAGCTCCTTCGGTATAACGATTACGAGGGCTTTGCCGCCTTCTTTTCCTGGTTCAAGTCCACCGACTCCGCGGACCTGGGGCATATGCGGCGGCTCGAGGACATCCTCTCCCGCATTGCCCATTTCCGGATCTATCTGGAAACCACGCTTCAGCATGTCGGACTCCGTGCCGAACTCGCGCATTTTCCTCCGGATCTTTATGAACTGGACCAGACCGTCCGCCAATATATGCCCGTATAGTCGGCGGAACCGGTCAGCCCGCGGTTAGACGGCGGTCGGGTTTCTGATGTAAAGTAGGGTGGCTGTGGCGGGACCACGCATTGTCGGTCCGCTTGTCCGCCGTTGTGGTGAATGGATTCGGTACGCGCCGTGGTTTCCGGTTGGCGGCCCGGCGGGGTGTACGGAAAGGCGAGTGAAGGAGGGATCATGGGAGAAATCGTAGACGTTTACGGCAGGGAGCTTCTCGACTCCCGGGGCAACCCCACGGTGGAGGTAGAGGTGACCCTGGCGACGGGTGCCATGGGCACCGCGATCGTACCTTCGGGGGCATCGACCGGAGAGCGGGAGGCCCTGGAGCTTCGGGACGGCGGGAGCCGTTACGGGGGTAAGGGGGTTCTCAAGGCGGTCAAGAACGTCAACGGCCCCATCGCGAAACGCCTCGTGGGGATGGACGCCACGGACCAGATCCTCGTGGACCAGGCGCTCCTTGAACTGGACGGGACGGACAATAAGAAGAAACTCGGGGCCAATGCTATTCTGGGGGTGAGTCTGGCCGTGGCCGAGGCCGCCGCCGACGAAGCGGACCTGCCCCTTTATCGGTACATCGGCGGGTGTGCGGCGCGCGAACTCCCCGTTCCCATGATGAACGTATTGAACGGCGGCGCCCACGCCGACAATAATCTGGACATACAGGAGTTCATGATCGTACCCGCCGGGGCGGGGTCGTTCCGGGAGGCGCTCCGCATGGGTGCGGAGGTATTCCACGCGCTCAAGGCGGTTTTGAAGAAACAGGGACTCAGCACGGCGGTCGGCGACGAGGGCGGATTCGCGCCGAATCTGCAGTCGAACGAAGAGGCCCTGGGTCTGATGATCAAGGGCGTCAAGGCGGCGGGGTACAAACCCGGCAAGGACGTCTTCTTTGCCCTGGACGTGGCGGCTTCGGAGCTGGTCACGAAGTCGGGCAAGTATCGTTTCGAGGGCCGGACGGTAACCGCGAAGACCCTGATTGACTATTTCGACTCTCTGATCGGACGTTTTCCCGTCGTATCCATCGAGGACGGCCTCGCGGAAAACGACTGGAAGGGCTGGAAAGCGCTCACGGAGCGTCTGGGTCGGCGGGTACAGCTCGTCGGCGACGATATCTTCGTTACGAACACGGCTATTCTGTCCCGCGGAATCCGGGAAGGCGTCGGCAATTCGATCCTGATCAAGCTCAACCAGATCGGTACCCTCACGGAGACCCTGGAGGCCATCGCCCTTGCCGAGCGGGCAGGGTACACGGCTGTGGTCTCCCACCGTTCGGGAGAGTCCGAGGACACGACCATCGCCGACCTCGCCGTTGCGGCCAATACCGGACAGATCAAGACGGGTTCCCTCAGCAGAACGGACCGCATGGCGAAATATAACCAGCTGTTGAGAATCGAGGAAGAACTTGGCTCCGGCGCGGTGTACCGGGGAGCGGAGGTCTTTACGAGGAGTGGCGCGTAACGTACTGAGTATCCAGGCGCGGGCGGAGCGACGGCGGCGGGCCGTGGTGAGTGCTGTTCTCGCCTTCGTTATCCTTACGGCCCTGGTATTGAACTTTTTTCTCGGTGATATGGGCTATGTCCAGTTCGTCAGTTATAAGGCCGCCGAGGAGTCCCTGCTGGAGCAGATATCAAAGACCCGCCGTGAAAACGATCTTCTGCGGTCGGAAGTCGGCTCGCTCGAGAAGAATCCGGAGGCCGTGGAGCGCCTTGCCCGCGAGAGTCTCGATATGATGCGCGAAGACGAGATAATCTTTAAGTTCAAGGAACAGTAGGTTCCCCGGCCCTCCCGGAAACGCCCTTCGTGACCACCTCCGGCTCACCCTTGAACGACGCCGAAGACCTCGCTCCTCTTATCGAACGGATCAAAGACGGCGATGAGCGGGCCTTCGAAACCCTCGTGGATCTATTCTCGCGGCAGGTCTACCACTTCTGTTATCGTTTTCTCGGCAACGAAGCAGACGCCGAAGAAGCGGTCCAGGAGGTGTTCATCCGGATTCATCGGAGTATCGCCCGGTACGAGCCGCGGGCAAAGTTCTCCACCTGGCTCTTTACGATTGCCAAGAACGTCTGCCTCAATATGCTTCGTTCACGCAAAGGCGGATTTGTCTCTCTCGATGACGAGGAGGAACTCGGGTACCGTGAGATCCCTTCGTCGTGGGGAGATCCCGAAAAGGCCGCGGAATCACGACAATTCGGTTCGATCGTGGCCGAGGCCGTCCGCAACCTTCCCGAGGGGCACCGCATGGCCGTTATTCTCTGTAAATACCATGGCATGAAATACGCGGAAGCCGCGGAGATCATGGGGTGCACCGAGGGGGCGGTGAAGTTGAGGATACATCGGGCGAGGGCGGTCCTGGCGGAGAGTCTCAAGGGCCTGTTAGACCCTGAAACCTCCGCGGGGTAACGGGGTTTAATCAGTAAAAGGGGGTATGGGTATGCGTCGATCGCGAACGGATTCGAAAGAACCGGACCTTCGGGACGATCCCGTGTGGTCCGCGCTCGATCTCTGGGAGGCGCCGGACCCGCCCCCCCCCCCCCCCCCCCC
>CAYYSS010000070.1:0-10338 GCA_964474325.1 uncultured Nitrospirota bacterium | reverse complement strand
CGAAGCAGCTTCGGCCGGAGGCGAGGGTGCATGACACCGCTTAAGGCAAATCCGGATATCGTCTTCAAGCGCGAAGGCGACGAGGGTGTCCTCTTCGATCCCGAGACCGGAACACTCAGGTTTCTCAACGAGACCGGGGCCTTCGTTTTTTCCCATCTCGGCGAAGTTGCCGATCGAAGTACCATCGTAGACCGGATGCTGGATGCGTTCGACATCCCGAGCAGGGAAGATGCCGAACGGGACCTGGACGCCTTTCTCGACGAGATGCGCGAGGCGGGAATAGTCAATTGACGATTGTCGATTGACAATTGACGATTGACGATTTGGGAGTCACGGCTTCAAACTTTGCACTCTTTTGTGCAGGAGGATCAAGATGAGAAAGAAATACGAAAAGCCGACTGTAACGAGCATGGAAGTCCCGAACGCCTGGGGCGGGCCGGTGCCGCAGGGGTCGTGCCTGAGCGGTTTTCATGCAGGACAACCGTGGGGTACGTGTAACGGCGGCGGGATTCCCAGCACGGATGGAAGTTGCGGCGGCGGTGGCGGCCCTACGCCTACGAACTGGTGTACGTTAGGAACTTCAGTCCGCTGATCTTGTTGCGCATAGCGTGAAGATTTTCTGTCTCTTTCCGTAAAGAACGCACGACCGGTTTCTTTGTGTTCACACCGCATAATTTTGAGGTTTATCGTAGCCGGATGGAGAATGGACCTAACGTTCCCGGAGCGGTACGGGAGCGATTTTCTCCCGCCGGGATACGCGTTTTTTCTGGATAACAGCGAGACCGATTCACAGGCCCGGCTCGGGTTCAGCACTTTTCCGCCCCCCCCGGAACTCGAAGAGTGTTCCGCGAGAGAATTTAATCCGGAAGCGCCCGAAGAGAAATATCCGATTCTGAATTTTGTCGAAGCACGCCAGGAAAGCAGCGACGATTTCGCTATTGTCAGCCGGGATGCCGTCACTATTTTCCGCCGAATTTCCCGCGTCATGGAAGTTTATTTATTTGAAGACCCGCACATAGTCGAACGATTCGAGAAATATGCCTCGATGTTTATGGCATGTCTGCTCGCTGAAGATAACGGCCTGTTGCTTCACGGGTCGGGTTTTATTCTCGACGGGATGTCCGGGGCGGTCATTGGTCCGAGCGGTGCCGGAAAGAGTACCGCGGCGCGGCTCATCGATCACGATTTTCTGCTATCGGACGATGCGGTGGCCGTTACGGGGGTCGGGGACAAGACGCCCCTTCTCAACGCAACGCCGTTTGGCGGGAAAACGGACGGAGTCGGCGAGGCGCCGCTTAAGGCCCTTTTTTTTCCCCGGAAAAGCGAACAGTTTGCGATCAGGCCGATTACGCCGCGAGAAGCGCTGGTACGATACCTGAACGAACACGCCGAATATATCAGCGAGCCGTTTAAACCTTATGTGAAAATGACCTTCGAAAACGCCCACGAGATGTTTCAGAAAGTCCCTTCCTACGAGCTTTCGTTTTCCAAAGACTATATCGATACGGACGCGATTCGGGAGGTGTTGGGGGAAGGCGGTGACTCGTAACTCGTGATTCGTGACGCGAAAGGGCGAGAGGAGAGGAGTGGCTGGTAGCCGGCGGCCGGGGACGGCGAACGGAGCGGCGGCGAAAGGTGAGAAACCAGGGTTGAGGCCGCGTCAAGGCCTATACCCGAACCTGAAGCGCTCCATTCGTTCATCGCTCTTTCCACGGGTTACAGAGGTCCAGGCCTTCGATTTTTTCGAAATCCGCTGTGTTGCGGGTGGCGACTGCAAGGTTTCCGGACAGGGCGATCGCGGCGATCTGTGCGTCTTCGACGCTGATCGGGAGCCCTGCGCGGGTCCGGGTCGCGACGATGGACCCGTAGTGCCGCGCCGCCGTTTCGTCAAACGGCAGACAGCGGCCGGAAAATTCCTGAAACATACGGCCGGCGGATTCCATGATCCCGGTTTTTCGTTTTCCGTCGGGAAGCAGGGCGATCCCGAGTTCGATCTCCGCGCGGGTGACAGCCGAAATGAACACCGCGGCGGACGGATGTCTATCCACCCAGCGAATCACCGCAGGCGCAGGGGCCTGGCGCATGAGTTCGGAAAGGACGTTCGTGTCAAGGAGAATCATGGGCCTTTATCAGAAAAATCCGGCGCCGGACGGACCGGAGAGCGCCCCGGGAGCTGAAGTTCGATTCCGCTGCTTTCGGCAAAATATCCGTGAATCCGGCTGCCGAGTCCTCCAGTTTCATCGCCGACGCCAAGGCCCCGCCGCAGAAGGCGCCGGGCATATTCCTCCATGGATAAACCATGCTTTGCGGCCTCCACCCGTAAGCGGGATTTGGTGGTTTCTTCCAGGTTGCGGATTGTGATAGTGGCCATGGTTGCCTCCTTGTTGTGCTAGCTATGATATCATTGTAGTCAATGCTATCGAACGCTGCAAGAGGGAAGTCGACAGGCTCCTCTCCTTGGGTAGTTCCCGGCGGGCCGAGGCAGTGACCGTAACTCGCGTTTTTTCGTCATGGTTTTGCCTCCCGTGTTACAGAAACGGCAAGCTTGCCGCCCGGGTCTTTGCTATACGACACAAATATTCCACCTTCTTTTCGGGGGTTCCGTACTCGACCTGCGCCCAGCCGGGGCACTGGCCGCAAAGGTTTATGAGCGTGCAGCCATGGCATTCGAGGCGGCGCGTGCGTTTTCGTTCAAGGACCAGCGGGATGTGGCGGTCCCAGATCTCGGGAAGCGGAGTCGTGCGAAGGTCCGCGCCGGAATCGAGCATCATGGAGCAGGGAAGCACGGTGCCGTCGGGCATGATGTGGAGACTCGATTTGCCCGCGCCGCAGAGAAGGAGCCGGTCGGATTCCGGCGGGGCCCCTATCATCCGGTCGCAGAATTCCTTCTGGGCTTCCATGCGTTCAGGAAATGCCCGGTCGAGCCCGACGACATCTTGCGGCGAAATGCGGTACTTCGTCGGGTCGGAATCCGTCCGTCGGTCGATGCGCTTCTGGATCCGGGGATCGAAGCGGAAGTCACGACCGAGGTCCCGTGCGATACGATCCAGTTCGCCGATTTCGTGTTGTGTGATCGTAAGGGCCATGGCCTTGAGTTTGACCTTCACGTTCCGGTCGAGGAGTCTCTTCAGGCCCGCCCAATAGTTGTCGTAACTCCCCGGGCTCCGGGTGACGGTCTCATAGGTCTGCCGGGTTGCTCCGTACATGGTGATTTCCACCACGAAAGGCGGATACTTCGCGAAGAGATCGGCGATCCGGTCGTCGATAAGGACCCCGTTGGTGAACACGCTCACGATGAAGCCGTGCCGTTTGGCGGAGAGATAGATATCGGAAAAATCTTTCCTGAGCAGGGGGTCGCCCCCGGTAAGGAGAATCCACAGGCATCCCATATCGCGGAGGGCGTCGAAGATTTTTTCTATCTCGTCAAACGCCAGTTCCGATTGTCGTGCAGCCGGGTCGCCCGCCGGGAGATTGCAGTAGCAATGCACGCACCGGTTCGTGCACCGATAGGTGAGTTCCAGGGTGGCGTTTACCGGAACCCGCTTTTCGCCCCGGAGGGCCTTTTCGTGGACCCGGAGGCTGAAATCTTTGTAGGTCGTTTCACGCATGGGCGAGGGGCGCGAGGCAGGCCCGTCTCCGCCAAAGGCTACGCCGAGGCAGGCAGTCGGCGGTTGGCGGTTGGCAGTCGGCGGTTTCGATTCACCATTCACAATTCACGACCTGAAGTAAGACGCAAAACGTGAGACGGGAAGCGTGAAAGGCAGGAAGACGGGAGACGTGAAAAGACTTTACTTCTCCCTTCTAACTTCTAACGTCTCCCCTCTCCCTTCCGACGACGCTGACGATTCCCGCCTCTTTCAGTTCTTCGAGAAACGCTACGACCTCCCGGTTGATCCGCTCGGGCGGGGCGTCGTATTCTTCAGCAAGTTCCTCGAAGATGGAGGACAGGGGGCGTTTGCCGTCGAGGCGTTCCCATACGTCGGCGCCTACCTGGTTGAGATTGTAGATGCAGTCCACGTCGTCCGACGTGGCCACCATGGGCACGAGAATCCATTCATCTTCGATTTGACGACTGACGATGTCGTCGTTCCGCTTGAGTACGGTATCCGGTGAAAGCGGCATTCAAAATTATAGCAGAGGGTATGACGAAGGCACAGGTGAGAGGCGATAGGCGAGGGGCTAGCCCTTCTTTATCTCGACGGTGCGGAAGGTGCTGGTGAGTTCGCCGGCGAGGGCGCGGATATTGCCCGTGCCGGTGGTTCGAAACACGACCCGGCGGCTCCCCTTCTGGACGCCGACATAGGACGTGAGAATGCTCTGGAGCCCAAAACCGTGTTTTCGTATGATATCGGCGGCCGTCTTAATCGACCCCGAGACGTCGGCGAGGACGATCGTGATACGGTTGCCGCCGTGGCGTATGCCCGTGAGATCCACAAGGACCCGGAAGATGTCCCGATCCGAAATGATCCCCGCCAGCGTTCCGCCCTCCACGACCGGCAGACAGCCTACGCTCCGGTCGAGCATGAGAAGAGCGGCCGACTCAACCGGGGCGTCCGGGGCGATCGTGATCACTTTCTTTTCCATGATCTCCTTTACCCGGGTTCTGGCCAGGAGGTAGTGCAGTTCGTAGATGTCAAGTGTTGTGGCCTTCGACGGAGTGAACTCCCTGATGTCCCGGTCCGAGACGATACCCTTGAGTTTCCCGCCCGACACGACGGGAATGTGCTTGATGCCCTGCTCCCGCATGAGGTGGACCGCATCCGTGAGGGGATCTCCGGGAGCTACGGTAAAAACCTTCTTCGTCATCCAGTTCGATACGTTCATAATTACCTCGCTATAAAGGGCTCGCCCGTCTCCCTTGGCCCCTCGCCTTCGCCGCGCCTACACCCCCAGGTACGCCATCTTGACGTGCTCGTTGTCGAGGAGTTTGCTGCCCTGCCCCTCCATGACCACCCTGCCGGACTCGAGGACATAGGCCCGGTCGGCTATGGCAAGGGTCTGTTTGACGTTCTGCTCGACGATGAGTACCGTGGTGCCTTCCGCTCTGATCCGTTCGATCACGTTGAAGATCTCCCGGACGAGTATGGGGGCAAGACCCAGGGACGGCTCGTCGAACATGAGCAGTCGCGGGCGGGCCATGAGCCCGCGGCCCACGGCCACCATCTGCTGTTCGCCGCCCGAGAGGGTGCCGGTGGGCTGTTTGCGGCGCTCCCTGAGCTTCGGGAAGAGGTTGTAGACCATCTCCCGGGTCTCTTCCCGGTTGGTCTTTGCGTCCCCTTTTAGGGATCCCATATCCAGGTTTTCTTCCACGGTCATGTCGGTGAACAGCCGCCGGGCTTCGGGCACGTGGGAGATGCCAAGGTCGATCAGGTTATAGGGTTTAACCGTGTGGATCGGTTTGCCCTCGAAAAGAATTTCGCCCCGTGCCGGCCGGAGGAGCCCTGAGATAGTCTTCAGCGTGGTGGACTTGCCCGCGCCGTTTGCCCCGATCAGGGCGACGACCTCGCCCTGGGCAACCGTAAAGGAGACGTCCCATATCACCTGAACGTCGTCGTAAAAGACCTCTATGTTATTAACCGTAAGCATGTTAAGCTCCCAGGCGCGGGGCACTCAGTTGACGATTACCAACTGCCGTGACTCGTGACCGGGAACCGCCAACCGCCGGCATCTTTTCCCAGCCTCTCGCCCATCGCCTCTTGCCCGCGCCTATGGCGCGCCGACCGCCGACATCTTTTCCCAGCCTCGCGCCCATGTTCACGCCGCATGCTCTTCTCCGAGATAGGCTACGATAACCTGAGGGTTGGCACCGATTTCGGCCGGGGTGCCTTCGGCGATCTTCTCGCCGTAATTGAGTACCACGATCCGGTCGGAAATCGACATGATGACCTTCATGTGGTGTTCGATCACCATCATGGTGATGCCCTTTTTCTTTATCCGGCCTACGATGTCGATGGACTCGTCGAGTTCGGTCGGATTGAGCCCCGCGAACGATTCGTCGAGCAGGAGTAGTTCCGGTTCGGTTGCCAGGGCCCGTGCGATTTCCAGGCGTTTCCGCTTCCCCAGGGGAAGGCCCTTGGAGATCGCGTCGCGGTCGTCGTAAAGCCGCGCGAATTCCAGGATTTCGAGGGCATGTTCCCGGGCCTGCCGCCGGGAGGGGGCGTGTATGAAGGACGCCGCGATCACGTTATCCAGCACACTCAGACGCTGAAGGGGTTTTACGACCTGAAACGTACGGGCGATTCCCCGACGGCAGACCTTATGGGGTTTGAGCCTCGAGATCTCCCTGCCGTTGAACAGGACCCGGCCCCGGTTGGGGGCGTAAAAACCGTTTGTCACGTTAAAGAGGGTCGTTTTGCCGGCGCCGTTCGGGCCGATAAGGCCCACAATCTCCCCCTTGTCGATCGAGAAGGAAACTTTGTTGATGGCCACCAGCCCCCCGAAACTCTTCGACACGTTTTCAACCTGGAGAAGAGCCATTACGCAGTCTTCTTCGCCGTGCGGCCCAGCCGGACGATCTTCTTCCAGTCCCCCACGACCCCGTTCGGGAGGTACAGGATTGTCAGGACCACCAGGATGCCGAAACCCATGACATGGGCTTTGGTGATGAATTCCACGATGGCGACGAGCGATTCGGAACCGCTGGTCTTGGCCGCCTTGATAAGCACACCGAATCCGCCGGTGCGGAAGAGTTCCTGAACGGCCACCATGACGAAGGCGCCCACGGCGGGGCCGTACATGGTGCCCACGCCTCCGACGATACCCACCAGGATCGCCATGATGGAGATGTCGTGGAGAGAGAACACCACGTGAGGATCGATAAAGCCCATATAGTTCATGTAGAGCGCGCCGGCAACGCCGGTGAGTCCGGCGGCGATCACAAGCGAGATCATCTTGTAGTGGTGGGTGTTGATTCCGAGGCTTTCCGCCGCGTCCTGGTCTTCGCGTATCGAAAGGAAATAGAAACCCGCCTTCGAACCCATGATCCAGCGGACCGACAGGATTGCGATTACGGCCAGGGCCAGGGCGATGTAGTAGTACGGCAGTTTCGATATGAAGGTCTGCATGATCAGGATCCCCACCATGCCATCGGTAAGGCCTTCCCAGATTGTGGCCACGTGGCGCATGACTTCGTTGAGCGCAAGGGTGGCCAGGGCGAAATAGGCCCCCCGGAGCCTGAAACAGATCCAGCCGAAGGGAAAGGCCAACAGAACCGCGGAGATACCGCCGAGAAGAAGCCCCCACCAGGCGGACCAGCCCAGTTTTGTCACGAGGAGTCCCGCGGTATAGGCACCCGTACCGAAAAACGCCGCGTCGCCGAAGGAGACCTGTCCGGTGTAGCCGGCGATCAGGTTCCAGGCCGACCCGATCACCACCCACATGAGCACCAGGATCATCAGGTGGCGGTAGTAGTCGCTTTCAACCAGGAGGGGAAAGGCCGCAAGAATGCCGAGGACAATAAGGGCCCGGATGTCCGCCTTCTTCATATCTTGATGATCCTCCGAAAACCGCCCGGCAGAAAGAGGAGCACCAGGATAAATATCACCAGACCGATCACGTCTTCAAATTCCATGGCCACGTAGGTTGCGCCAAAGGCCTCGGCAAGACCCAGGGTGATGCCGCCGAAGATCGCCCCCACCGTGGAGCCGAGGCCCCCCAGGATGCAGATAATGAAGGCCCGGCGGGTGAAGTCCCCCCCGATATCCGGGAAGAGATAGTAGACCGGGATCAGCAGGGTGCCCGCGGCGGCCACCAGGGCGGAGCCCAGGCCGAAGGTGATAAACGTGATCCGTTCGGTATTGACCCCCATGAGGAGCGCGGCCTCCTTGTCCTGGGCCGTGGCCCGGATGGATCTGCCAACGTCGGTCTTGTTAAGGAACCAGAAAAGAACCAGGGTCAGAAGGATCACGAAGACGAGATCGATTACCAGGGGGACGCTGAAGGAGATATTGCCCCAGAAAAACGTGGAGTTGGAATACCCGGTCTTAACCGACTTATAATCCGAGGTGAAGATAAAGCGCATGAGTTCCGTAAGCACCATGCCGATCCCCACGGTCATGAGGACCTGGTTTTCCGGGAGGATCGTATCGGTTCTCAAAAGCGGGTTCAGGAGGTATCGCTGAAGTGCCATGCCGAGGAGAAACAGGATCGGCATGCTCAAAAGAAGCGATACGTACGGGTCGATGCCCAGGTAGGTAAAGCATACGAAGGTGACGTACATGGCCACCATCATGAGCTGGCCGTGGGCGAGATTGATAATGCCCATCACGCCCATGATGAGGGTCATGCCGATACCCACCAAGGCGTAGAGCCCGCCTTTGAGAAACCCCGATACCAGGGTCTGGAGAAAGAGGTCCATAGCGGTTACCGGCGATGGGCAGCGGTCGACGGGCGAAAGGGATCGGCTCGGAAAACCGGCACAGGACGGGGGTAAGCGAAATCCCGCGGTCCCCCCGTATCCTGTGCAGCATATTTCCGGAATCGTTCTCCCGAGGCGACCTCGGCGCCGCAACCAAAAGATCGGCACGTATACCTATGCGAAGACTTCTCTCCGAACTGCAAAGTCGGATCGACCCTTCGTCGAGAAGACCCGACTCGGGAAGTTGCGGACAAAGAAACCAACGCCCCTCGCCTCGCGCCCATGGCCCGCCGCCGGGTGCCTACTTCCTTTCTTTCAGCCAATTGATGGGATAGACGTATTTCACCTTGGCAAGGTTGGCCGGCCAGATCATCTCGAGCTTGCCGTTGATCCACTGGACGACGTAGGTCACGAGTTTGTTCTGGTTGATCTTCTTGCCGTAGGAGGTGAACTTCACCGGACCGAAGACCGTCATCATGTCGGTTTCTTTAAGGGCCTGTTTAATGTCGGCGGGCTTCGTGGACTTGGCCCGTCTCAGCACGTCGGCGATGACGTAGGCCGCGGAGTAGGCCTCGGCCCCGTGGTACTCGGTGGGTTTGTTGTAACGTTTGACGAAGTTGTCGTAGTACTCACGTGCCCCGGGGATCGAGAGCGATTGGTGCCACAGGGTCGCGGAAAGAACTTTCTCGGCGGCCTTGCCCGCGTTCTGGGGGAACTCGGGCAGGGTAAATCCGGCGGCGGCCCCTGCGAAGAGTTTCGGGTTCATCTTCAATTCCATGGACTGACGCATAAGGAGCGAAGCGTCCATGAGATAGGAGATCATGTACACGACGTCCGGGTTGGCCTCTTTTACCTTCGCGAGGAGGGGTTTGAAGTCTACGGCTCCCGCGTCGTACGACTCTTTCATCAGGACTTCGATACCGAGTTTCTTGCAACTCTTCTCGAACGCCGAGGCGCCCTTGGTGCCGAAGAGGCTGTTTTCGTTGAGTATGACCGCTGTTTTCGGTTTCACCACCTTGTCGAGGAAACCTTCAAGGCCGCTTGCGTATTCGCTCACGGGCGGGTTCAGGCGGAAGATGGCGAAACGGTCCATGATCCTGCTGACTTCCTTCTCGGCGCGTTTTTCGAGTTTAGCGATCTGCTCTTTCAGTTTCGCCTTCGCGGCGGGGTTTTTCTCTTTTTTCAGTTTCTTTTTCAGGTTGCTCGCCCGCTGGCCGCTGGGTGTAAACGAGCTGGGTTCGGTGATTTTGTCGGCCGAGCCGGTGTTGACGAGAAACGGGAAACCCTTGTTTATGGCGACCCCGGCGGCCGCGTAGGTAACGGACGAACTGTACCCGCCGCCGAGGAGGACCACCTTGTCCTGGGTAATGAGTTTTTCGACGGCGGACCGGCCGACGTCGGGTTTGCCCTGGGTGTCTTCAATCAGGAGTTCGAGTTTCTTGCCGTTAACGCCGCCTTTGGCATTGATTTCCTCGGCGGCCATTTCAAACGACTGCTTTTCGATCTCGCCGAACTTCGCGTGCTTTCCGGTAAGCGGCAGGATGATGCCCACTTTGATGGAATCGGCCGCATAGACCGCCGTTGCCGATACCAGGACGAAAAATGCCATTGCAATAGAGATCCCTACCCTTTTCATGCGTCATCCTCCTCTGGAGATAAGTTGCGGGCCGCCGGGCCCACCTATGTTATTTGGACTGCGCGCTTCGAAGGGAGTTTATCTGGCAATGAACGATACGTCTCGACTCCCAACAACAGCATATACCGGAAATCCCCGGAACACAACAGCTAATTTATGCGCCGAAGGCGCAGGCGAGAGGGGATGGGAGGAGAGGCCAAGGGAGACGTAAGACGGGAGAAGGGAAAGGCAGGAAGAGGGGAGAAGGGATAGGCGAGAGGCTATAGGCTATGGGCGAGAGGCAAGTGGCTAGTTGCTGGTTGCTAGTGGCTAGTTGCTAGTTGTTAGTAACGGCCAACTGCCGACT
>CAYYSS010000069.1:0-10362 GCA_964474325.1 uncultured Nitrospirota bacterium | reverse complement strand
CGCCGCAACGCCGGCCTCGGAGTTCTCAGGACCGGTCCGCATAACCCCGGATCCCGGAACCAATTCACTGATCGTGATGGCCTCGGCCGGCGATTTCGCCAATCTCGAACAGGTCATCAAACGCCTTGACCGCAAACGGCGCCAGGTCCTTGTGGAGGCTATGTTCATGGAGGTCTCCGTGGAAAAACTCAAGGAACTCGGCACCAGGTGGCGGGCCACCGCCGTTGACGGAGGGAATCCCACCGTAATCGGCGGATTCGGCACCCTGGACACGAACGCCTTCAACTCCATCCTTCAGGGCTTGAGCGGCCTGTCGATCGGGGGCCTCGGCAATTTCATCACGGTCCCCTTTACCGATGCCAGCGGGAACCAGCAGAACCTGACCACGCCGGGGTTCGCCGCGCTCTTCAGTCTGCGGGAGTTCAGAGACGCCATCGATGTTCTGTCAACACCCCATATCCTGACCACGGACAATTCAGAGGCGGAGATCATCGTGGGAGAAAACGTGCCGTTCGTCTCAAAGCGGGAAACGAATCCCGCGGGCACCACGAGCGACGCCTTCTTTAACGTAATCGAACGAAAAGACGTGGGCATCACCCTGAGAATCAAACCCAAGGTCACCGAAGGCAACACCGTTACCCTGGACCTCTATCAGGAGATATCGTCGCTCACCGGCCAGACCGATACTGAAATCCTCACGGAAATCGGTCCCACGACCACGAAGCGCTCCGCGGAGACCACGGTAACGGTCCGGGACGGCGCCACCGTGGTAATCGGCGGGCTCATGGAGGAGCGGACCGAAGAGATCGTACAGAAAGTCCCCGTCCTCGGGGATATTCCCCTCCTGAATTTCTTTTTCCGTTACAAATCCACGGAAAAGAAAAAGACCAATCTCCTTATTTTCCTCACCCCGCATATCGTTCGCGACGATCAGGTCCTTCAGGATCTCTCCGCGGAGCGGGAGACGATGTTCAGAAAGAACAGCGAGCGACCGATCCCGGGTCAGGGTGTCGTGGTTTTCAAAGAAGGGATCGCGGCTGAACGTATCGACGAGATCCTGAGCGCGGCGGGCGTCCGGCCCGTGACGAGGCGGCCCGACGGCCTGGTTGTGGATCTGGGGACCGATCGGGATACGGAGGATGCACTCAAAGCGCTCGCTGAATTCGAGGAGGTCCGGTCGGCACGGCCGAACTTCACCCCTCCGGCGGGGCGATGACCATCGAACCCTTTCTCGAGGAGATTCGCGGCGACGAGGTAGACCGCACCCTGCTCAGGCGTTTCTCCCTTGCTTTCTGCCGGACCAACCTCCTCCTTCCCCTCCGCTTGGAAGGCGGCCGTTTCCGAGCGGCGCTGGCAAACGAGGAAGGTATTCCGGCCCTTATCGAAGCTTCGAACCGGCTCGACGCGGAACCTGATCCGGTCTTCGTCGCCAAAGGGGCCCTCATCGAGGCAATCCACAGTCTGTTCGGAGAAGAAGGCAGTGCGGCGGAGAACGTAGTCGAGGAGTTAAAGGGCGAGGATCTCTCGAGCCTTGCCACGGAGTGGGAACGGCCCCGGGACCTTCTGGAACTTACCGAAGACGCACCGGTCATCCGACTCGTCAATTCCCTCCTGACCGAGGCCGTTAAAGAGGGCGCCAGCGATATTCACGTAGAGCCCTACGAGAAAACCCTTGAGATCAGACTCCGGGTCGACGGTATTCTCCGAAAGGTCCTGAGCCCCCCGAAACTCATTCAGGAGGCCCTCATCACCCGGATCAAGGTCATGGCCGACATGGACATCGCCGAAAAACGCCTGCCCCAGGACGGCAGGATTCGGCTCCTCGTGGGCGGTCGCGACATCGACCTCAGGGTGAGCGTGATCCCCACCGGGTTCGGAGAGCGCGCCGTTATCCGCCTGCTCGATCGCCGACGGGGGGTACTTCCGCTGGACGCCGTCGGTCTTGACGCGACGGATATCGCGACCGTCGAAGACATCCTCGGGCAAACGGCGGGAATGTTTCTCGTAACCGGTCCCACGGGATCGGGAAAGACCACAACCCTCTACGCGTGCCTCAACCGGGTCCGTTCGGAAGAGCAGAACATCATAACGATCGAGGACCCGGTGGAATACCGCCTTGACGGGACGGGGCAGATCCAGGTGAACCCGAAGATCGGCCTTTCCTTTTCCACGGGCCTTCGCTCGATCCTGCGGCAGGATCCGGACGTTATCATGGTGGGCGAGATACGGGATACTGAGACCGCCGATATCGCAGTCCATGCAGCGCTGACGGGCCATCTCGTCCTCTCGACCCTTCACACCAACAACGCCGCCGGGGCCATCGCGCGATTAGTAGACATGGGTATCGAGCCCTTTCTCTGCTCCTCCGCCCTCCGCGGCGTCCTTGCCCAACGACTCGTCCGGACGGTATGCGGAGCATGCAAACGTGAGCGGTCCCCGTCTCAGGTGGAGGCCGACGTGTTCACCCGCGCCGGCCTGACGGTACCGGAACGTCTTGCGGCCCCCGCGGGGTGCAGCACCTGCCGGGACTCGGGGTATTCGGGCCGGACGGGCATATTCGAATTCATCCCCGTCGGGGAGTCTGTTCGCAAGCTGATCGTCCAGCGGAGTGACGCCTCGTCGATCCAGGCCGAGGCGGTCGCCGGAGGAATGCGGACCCTGAGACAGGACGGGCTCATGAAAGCCGCCCGGGGTATCACCACTATTGAGGAAGTCATGCGGGTAAGCGGTTCTTCCCATGCCGATCTTCCGGTATAAGGCCTACCGGGAAGGCGGCGCGGAGACGGCCGGGACCATCGAGGCCGCAAACCGCGCCGATGCGGTTCGACGTCTCAAGGACGCCGGCACCCTGCCGGTTGAGATAAGCGGGGCGGAATCTCTCCAGCCCTCTGCCCGACGAACACTCGCCCGGGAGCGGGCCCGGCGCCTGCCGGCCTTAACCCGGGACCTGGCTACCATGTTGGGTTCCGGGGTAACCCTTACGGAAGCGCTCGAAGCGCTCGGGCGGGATCAGGAGGGGGCCTGGCAATCCATGGTCGTCGATCTTAAGGATCGCGTATCGGGGGGGTCCTCCCTTTCCAAGGCCCTTGGTGCCTACCCGGAGGTATTTTCACCGGTTTACACGGGACTCGTATCCGCCGGGGAGGCCGGGGGCGGGCTTGCCCCGGTTCTCGATAACCTGGCGGATTTTCTCGAGCGCACCGATCGTATCCGAAGCCGGGTCGCCACGGCCCTGATCTATCCCGTGGTCATGACCCTGATCAGCGCCGGTGTCCTGTCGTTTCTCCTCACCTTCGTCGTGCCGAAGATCGCCCGGGTCTTTGAACGCTCCCGGGCCGAACTCCCCTGGATCACCCGGGCGCTGGTGGGACTCAGCGGATTTTTTCAGCAACATTGGTGGTGGCTTCTTCCAGCCGGCGTGCTGGGAGCAATGGGACTTGTGCGGCTCGCGTCCCGGTTTCGGGAACGTTGGGACGCCGTCGTGCTTGACCTTCCGGTGATCGGCCCGACGGTCCGCACCCTGGCCCTCGGCCGATTCAGCAGAACCTTCGGCATGTTGCTCCAGGGCGGGGTTCCCGTGGTGAAGGCCCTGGAATTCGCGGGGGCCGTGACGGGTAACGAACGGTTTAAGCGGGTACTCGACGGGGCGGCCCGCCGTGTACTGGAGGGAGCCACGCTCTCAGCGGTACTCGGAGGCAACCCGCTGTTTCCCGCCGCATTCGTCGGCCTGGTTTCAACGGGAGAGAAGACCGGCCGGATTGCCGAAGTACTGCAGAGGGCCGCCGACGCCCTGGACGCGGACCTTGAACGAAAGCTTTCCCGGGCCATGGCGGTCTTCGAACCCGCCCTTATCGTCGCTATGGGTATTGCGGTCGGGACAATCGTCGTGGCGATTCTTCTGCCCATATTCGAACTCAACCGCCTGGTGGGATAGTGACAAACAAAAGAGAGAAGTACGTCTGACTTCCAAAAAAGACCGCCGACCTGACACGTCTTACATCTTACGACTGACTGCCGTTGATGTAGAATCAAGAACGGCACCGTAATGAAGGAGGTATAAAAGAGATGCACCCGAAACGGAACATCGGTTCACGGGGGTTCACCCTGATAGAAATCGTGGTGGTGGTGGCCATTATCGGTATCCTGGCCCTGCTCATCGGTCCCCGGGTGATCGGCCGGGCCGACGAGGCCCGGGTCACCGAGACCACGGCCCAGATCAAGACCATCGAAACGGCGTTAAAGCTCTTCAAGTTGGACAACGGCTTTTATCCCTCAACCGAACAGGGGCTCAGCGCCCTCGTAAAAAAACCGGACACCGGCCGGATTCCGGAACGGTACCGCGAGGGCGGCTACCTGGACGGAAACCGGGTCCCCGAGGACGCCTGGGGCAATCCGTTCATCTACGGCAGTCCCGGGCTCAACGGTCCCTACGACCTGCTTTCCTACGGCGGCGACGGGGTACCGGGCGGAGAGGGCACGGACAAAGACATCGAATCGTGGAATCTTCGGTAGCCCGCTCTACGGAATGCCTGCCCCGTCTCCGCTTCGTCGCCCGGAAGATTACAACCGTGGCGGTTTTACCCTGATCGAACTCATCGTCGTCCTTACCGTGGCGGGGATTGCACTCCTGCTGGTCATGCCGGGTCTCTTCAGCCGCGGCGATACCCTCGGAAGCGACGCGCGGAAGCTGGCGGCCCTCTTCAGGACACTCGGGGAAAACGCGGCGTTTACGAAGAAAACCTATACCTGCCGCGTGGATCTCGACCGCCAGCAATGGACGTACGACCTCGACGAAGGAGAAAAAACCGAGCGTCCTTCCCAGGGTGTGCGTCTCGACGGGTCCGCCGCGGCCTCGTCGGGCCTGGTGAGGGAAGGGAGCATCGAACTTCGGTTCAGCCCCGAGGGGGCCGACGAGACCGTGCGGTTTTACCTTGAGCGAAACGGCCGGTGGATGACGGTCACGGTTTATCCGTTTTCCGGCCGGGTCCGGGTCGAAGAAGGCCGGGCCTTCTTCGATGCACCCTTGTCCCCCGGTCCGGGCCGGCCGCTGGCCTCCGATACGTCCGGATAAGGATCCCGTTCGGCGAGGGCGGCCGTCCCGGGCGCGTCTTCCGGAATTTCCATGCGCTCGTCGAGTTTCATGGACTCCCAGAGCGGCGTCTCGGGGGCATTCACCAGGGCCTCGATCACTTCCTCAAGAGGCACCGTTACCCGGCGTTCCAGATCACGGCGCACGATGATGTTGGGACGCCTGAGGAGAAACAGGCGTTTCCGGCGGCCCGCGGGGTCCGTAAAGGATATGATCACGTGTTCGCCGTCACTTTCCAGACCGTAACGGGCTACTATCGCATCGATCCGTTCTTCCCATACCTTTCGATCCATGGCAACCCCAACAGTATATATCAGAACGGGGTGACCGTTCGGCCGGAGGCCCTCAAGTTTTCTTAAAAAAGAGCGATGTAAACCATACGGGTTGCGTACCTTCCAGGCAAAAGGGTAAAGGATATCGAGAAAGAACATTGTGTGATGCTTATTCGCCTCCAATGCCCCCAATGCGCAACAAAACTCAAGATCGACAGCCGGCGGGTTCGCCCCGGAGGGCGCGGGAAGTGCCCGGAATGCGGCGAGATCATCCATTTTCCAAAAGAACCGAAAGAACCGCCGGGCCCGGGAGTACCCCGTGCGAAACCGCAAAAGCCGCCGGACGGCCCCAAGGACCCCGCGGCCGCCGGAACCCGGCCCGATAAAGGAACCTCTCTTTGCGATCGATACGAAGGGTTTTTCCGCGACTACGCACCGAAATTCCAGGAAACCGTAACCACCCACCTCAGGCCCCTTCTCGACTCACCTCGCACTCCGGCTCTGCCGCGTTTTGAGGCGGACCTCTGGTGCAATCGAGTCATCCAGGCGGAAACCGGCGAGGGCGGGGCCTCCCTCAAGGATCTTTTTTCGGAGGTCGTTCGCGAAAGCTGGGACGCGGATATAGCCCTCACCCGGGCCTCGACTCGTATGGTGGCCGACTTCGCAGATCACGTGGACGGCCGGGCCGGGGCCATTGACGACATTGCAAACCTGGTCGATACAATTAAAATTCATCAAGAAATCCTTGGGGATGTATATTTTCATGTTGCCTGCGAACCGAACGTGCCCCTTCCGGACATGGACCCCACGCGGGAGGACCACGTTACCCTGCTGACGTCATTTCAGCAATACGAGACGTGGGATAAGAACGGTGAACAGGATTATGAACTCGAGTGCTCCACATTCTTTCGCGGAATTCCTGTTGATTTCGACGTAACCGTCCATTCTGCGGAGGCCTCCGCCCTCGTTCTGAACGTACACCCCTACCTGGCCGCCGCCCTTTCCCGGCTGGGTTACGCAACGCTCCGGAGTTCACTCCACGATTCCCGGTTCCGAGCCTACGCAGGCGCCGTCGACCTCCAGTCGAAAACCGTTACCTTTACCCACCTGGTGGCCGCCGAAGGACCGGCGGACCGCAGAGAGCACATCCGGGTCGAACCGGGAGCCGCGATTTCAGTAGAATTGAGAAACGAGACGGAGGTGTTTCGCGGACGCTTGATCGATATATCTACCGCCGCCTTCGCCGTTTACGGACGGGACCTTCCTGAAGGCTCCCTGGGGAAAGGAACCGAATACAGGGCACGCCTTTCCCTGCCCCTGCGCGACGACGCGCCGCCGCTGGATCTCGAATTCCCGGCAAAGGTTGAACGGCTCGTCTCGAAACTGGCCGGGGATCCCCGGGCACGGAAGGTCGTGTTCCTCATCGAATCAAACGCCGCGGTGGAAGCCCGTCTCTCCGAATATATCAGCCACCGGCAGAGCGAGATAATAAGTGAACTCCACCGGATAGCCGACGAGATAAGCGAGACGTAAGGGGAGACGGCGGCTTCTCAGCGCCCCCTACTCCGCCGCCGGGGAGACCCGGACGAGAACCCTCCCACGGCTCCGGCCGCCGAGCATCCGTTCGATTTCCCCGTCAATTCCCTCGAGATCAACGGCCCGTACCCTTTTGAGAAGTCCGTCAATCCGCCACGGCCCCGCCAGGTGTTCCCATATACGGGGACGAAGTTCGTCGGGACACTCGGCCGAGTCTATGCCGTACAGCGTAACACCCCTTAATATAAACGGAAAGACGGAGGTCTCGAGTTCACTGCCCGCAACCATACCGCACGTGGTCACGGCCCCCCGATACCCCGTCTCTTTGAGGACCGCGCCGAGTATCGGACCGCCGACCGTATCAACCACGGCGGGCCACCGGGCCCGGCCGAGGGGGCGTCCTCCGGACGTCATGACATCCGACCGCCGGAGAACTTCAACTGCACCGAGATCCCGCAGAAAATCCGATTGATCCGCCTTACCGGTCACCGCCACGGGCCTGAAGCCGGCCCGACCGAGAAGACCGAGCGTGAGACTCCCCACACCCCCGGTCGCGCCGGTGACCAGTACCGCCGAACCGGCGGGCACAGGGTGATCTACGAGTTTCAGGACGGACTGACACGCCGTAAAACCGGCCGTTCCCAGGGCCATGGACTCCTCGAGACTCAGCGCAGGCTCCCGGGAACGCACCCAGCCCGCGGGAACACGAATGTATTCGGAAAATCCGCCCCAGGTGTTCATTCCCAGATCGTGACCGGTGACGACTACCTCATCCCCGGGAGCAAACCCGTCGACTTCAGCCTCCACGACAACGCCGGCCGCGTCGATCCCCGGCGTATGGGGGTAACGTTTCGTCACACCCCGGTTCCCCCGGGCCGACAGGGCATCCTTGTAATTCAGGGATGAATACCGAACCCGTATCAGGACGTCTCCCGGGGGCAGTTCGTCGACGCGGCGATCCTCGATCCGCCCCCGGAAGTTTCCCTCGTCGTCTTCCCGGACGACATAGGCCCTGAAACTCTCCATTGCTTCCCGTACTCTTGAGGCGCCGGTTCTCTACGATTCGTATTTGAACGAGACCTGAACCCGTGCTCGATACGCCGTAACCTTACCGTCTTCCACCTTCATATCAAGCTTGCCGACCTCCGCGATGCGAAGGTTTTTCAGGCTTTTCCCGGCGGTCTCCACCGCATTACGCGCCGCATCCTCCCACGAAGTCTCACTCGTACCGACCACTTCGATAATCTTGTACACACTGCCGCTCATACTCGTATCCCCCTTTCGCGATTTCCCGCAGACGGCCGGGACTCTTAAGCGGATCTTACACGCTGATCCGGCCGGGTGCAAGCAAAAGTCTTTTCCAATATGAAATGATCCTGAAATGAGCGGTTCCGGCTGTTGATGGGATGGTGCGGCGATTTACCCGGACTTCTCATGGGGGCTCGTAGCGAGGGGACGGAAGACGGAAACGGCGGATATTCGTGCGTGTTTCCGGCGGGGGCCTCCGGACGGTACCGCCCGGAGGCCGATATGGTTCATCCTGTTTGCGGCAAAAACTTTCCGGGAAAAGGGGCCGGGAGATCACATCTTTCCCGAAGGCGCACTCGGCACCTCGGACCCGTGGCAATCGCCGCAGTTCTGCTGGGCCGTGATCCCGAAACTCTCGACACCGGACCACTCGGACGTGGGCTCGTAGTCGTCATCCTTCCATGCGTTGAGGAGTTCCACAAGCCGGTAGGCCACGCTTGCGGCCACCCGTGCGCACCGGTCCTTTCGTTCCGGGCTCCTGATCGGGTACCCGGCCTTGTCCATCCACCTGCCGACGGATACGTGGCAAAGGGGCGAGTTGGCCGTGGTCTGGATAATCTTCGTCGTTACTTTGGGTTGTTTCGGCGTAAAGGTAGGCAGGGCCGTGTCGGAATACCATTGAAGGATGTCTTTTCCGATCAGTGCTCCGTTCTCGCAGTCTTCCCCCGCAATCCGCGGTCCGGTAATGAGGTTGCTGACGATGTTTGCCCCGGCGTTTGAACCGCAGACGGTCCCCCAGCCTACCATGCCGCCTTCAAGAAAGACGAAGGCGTCGCTGGGAAACGAGGCGTAGGGCTCGCCCACTTTTTTCCCGAGCTGTTTGAACACGCTGTTGATAACGGCGGCACCGCAAAAAACCCGATACCATTCGTCATAGGCAAGTTCCGCGGTCTTGAGCGGGTCCAGCTTCTGATAAGGCCAGGGCCACTTGTCCATGGGAACATTCTTCGCCTCCGCCCTGCTGGCGAAGAATCCTCCGGCGGTCACGAGCCCGGCCGCCCCGAGAGTACCGGCGGTTTTGAGAAATAGACGTCGATCGTTGTTCGAATTCATGAATTCCCTCCCGTATCTTTCGATACGATTCGCAGAGTTTCTGTCCGCAGGCGGAGACGCAGCCGCCCGCGCGCGCCGGGTTTCGGATGGCTCAGACCCGGCGGGGAGGACGATGGAGGTCTTCGGGTAAAAGAAGCTCGGAAAAACGAGAGGCCACTGCCGGAAACGGCAGAACCGGCAGCGCGGCAACGATCACACCCGCCGCCGGAGGGATGACGGGGCAATCAAGCCCGGCGACGCTGAAGGAAGCTCCGATGTTGCAGAGATCAAGGGTGACGAAACAGGGCGTTCCTCCCCCCCCCGGACCCGCGATCGAAACCGGCGCAATGAGTCCGGCGAAGACCACCAGAGCGATCAGTACCCCCGCGATCCTCATGCCCTCATTGTCCCTTATCGGGGCCGAGTTGTCAAATATGGAAACTCCGGAGCGCCCGGACGGAAAAAGAAGGACAGCCCTGCCACGGACGGGCACGGATTTACCCGCTTTTTCCCGAAAAATAGAGCCACTCCACGAATGGGCACGAAAACCCGCGAATGAAAGAAAAAAGCGGGCTAAAG
Source organism: uncultured Nitrospirota bacterium (assembly GCA_964474325.1). Taxonomy (GTDB): domain Bacteria; phylum Nitrospirota; class Thermodesulfovibrionia; order SZUA-242; family CAYYSS01; genus CAYYSS01. Next base: position 546 of record CAYYSS010000069.1, on the reverse strand, counting down.
GCTGTCGACCGTGAAGTTATACATGGCCGCCGATACAAAAAGGATCAGCACTGTAAAAACGACAAGGAGAACCGTAAGGGAAACCCGCCGAGGGTTCTCGCGCCGCCGGTCAATCCCCGTTGCGAGCAGGTTCATCATCACGTCTCCCAAACCCTTGTGTGGGATCTCGTCAGTCCACCACCATCCGCCCCCGTTCGAGCACGAAGGTTCCCGCCGCGAAGGTAAACGGGGAATTGAAGGTCGCGCTCCCGGGGGTCTTGTCCCAGTTGCAGTCTTCGCCCAGGGAATACCGGAGGTAGATGTCCCGGTGTACGTTGAGGGTGTGCGTACCGGCATCCTTGCGCACCTCGATAAGCTCTCCGGGAAGGGCGTTGTCGTAGGCCGTCTGGACCGTACCATAAAAAGTCCCCGGCTTGATATGGGCGGGGTTCGCGCCCGGACAGGCACACGGCACGCAGATTAACCTTAACGTTGCTAAAGATTCTTGGAGAAGGGGCCGGTGGGATCAAAAAAATACGCACGGCTACTACTTTTCCTGAAACGGCG
>CAYYSS010000068.1:0-10388 GCA_964474325.1 uncultured Nitrospirota bacterium | reverse complement strand
AGAAGCATGCTCCCACGGTCTTCCACAACGTCGGACGGTACGGCGGAAAAAACCTCGGGAACCGGGTTCGTTACCGTTACCACGACCTCGTTCGAGAGGTAACCGCCCGGGTTTTCGACGACCACACCGTACTCGGCGCCGCGCCCGGCCAGGTCCGGCGGAAATCCGGCCCGGAGTTCCGTGTCGTCCACGAACGTGACCGGAAGAGCCGCGCCGTCGAGCCGCACCGACGAATCGGGACGGAAATTCCGGCCCGTAACAACGAGTTCCGGCGGGGGCCCGCCCACGGGAAACGAGGCCGGTGCGATACCGGTTATCGCGGGAACCGGGGTCTCCTCGTTCAGGAACACCCGGACCTCTTCCTTCGTCGAAACCAAGACGTACGACGCCACCCGGGACAACGGCCCGACCTTCGGTCCCGCCCCCGTCCGTGAGAGAATCGAGCCGTCGGCGATATCGATTTCGACGACTTCGTCGCGGGTCCTGTCGCCCAGGAAGATTCGGTCGCCCCAAAGAAGAATCTCCGAAATCTTCGGCGGATGCTCCGCGTCTTCCCATGCCGGTTGTATTTCCCGGACGGACAGGGATACCAAATCGACCACGGCAAGCCCGCCGTCTTTCAGGGTTACGGCCGCCATGTCCGTGCGCCCGTCGATGAAAACACCTTCGATCTTCGTTTCGAACTCCCGGTCGAAAAGAACCGCGCCCGGGGGATCGAGAATCAGGAAGCGTTTTTTCGACCAACAGGCGACGGTTCCGGTTACCGGGTCGATACCGATTTCCTCCGCTTTCTCCGGCAGGACCGTCGAGTACTCGACCTCGCCGGTCAGCCGGTGAAGCGCGTGAAGGCGTTTGCCGCCGTTTTCAAGCAGGAGAACGCGGCCGTCCGCGGGATCCAGGGCCATGCCGCGGACCGGACGGTCGAACGTAACCCGCCGCACTTCGATTCCGGTATCGACATCCAGGAAGATAATAACGGTCCGGTCGCGGTCGTTCCCGGCGCCTTTGTCCCCGTCGTCGCGATCGTCTATGCCGCGGTCGTCTTTTTCCGAATCCTTTTGTTCTCCGTCGTCGCCCTTGCGCGCGTCATCCGTATCGCCGTCGCCGTCCTTCTTTTTATCGCCGCGGGCATCGTGCTTCCGATCGGGATCCTTTTCGTCCCGGTGAGACTCGGCGCCTTCCACGACAACGACAACCTCGTGAGCCGTATCGTCATAGGCGAGGGCAAGGGGCTTTTTCGAGAGATTCTTCGTCCAGACAACCGACTTTGTCCCGGGCGACCTTGTCCCGGGATCGAATGCCGAAATCGACCGCCCCGACGCCGCAATACCCAGCGCCGGCGTCGGTTCCAGGAGCGAAATCCCGTGAGAAAACGGGACCCGGCCCTGATCGAGCAGGGCGCCGGACGCCTGCGTCCCGGCAAATAACATGACGAAGCAAAGAAACAGCCGAACGGCCGTGTTTCGAAGGTCCGATTCCATTATGCCCCCACTCCTTTTTCCTTCTGCCACATGGGGCGAGTACAGCCCCGCAGATCCCCCGGAGTTGAATTTCCGCTACGCTAACACAGGCGCCCTCGTTTTATATGTCGGGAAAATCCCTAATTTGACGTAGGAGTTTTCCCTATAGCGGCGAGGCGGGCCGGTTTATCCGAATAATTTCCTGTATCGAGGGAAAAGGCTTTAAGAAAAGTCGCTATATCTAATGATGGCGAATTCGTAAAAACCGACGGTCAAGCCACGGAGTACACAGGGAGCAGAGAGTAACTGTAGGAAAAATAAGTGTTTCTCTCCGTACCCTCGGTGATCTCTGCGGCGAAAAGAGGCTTTCTGCAAGATCGTCAGGTAATGTTCGATAATCGCCGGGAAGGACGCTTGCACGGCGCCCGGCCGGTTGATGAAGGAGATCCGGCAAGAAAGGACAGGCGGGTTTCATGGACGCCGTCGAAACGGCACAGTTGGGGATTTCGCGGTGATAATCCTTTCTTTTCAACGAGTTATCCTTTTTGCGGGCGTGATCTCGGGCTGGAAGCCGGGCGGCGTGCGTTCCGGCGCTTAAATCTGGTATAGTGAGCGCTGTATCGGCCGGCCCGGGCTCAAGCCGGTCGAGATATACGATCCATGCGGATACAGAAAATCGAACTCAACGGTTTCAAGTCTTTTGCCGACCGGACCCGTCTTGAACTCCACCCGGGGATAACCTGTGTGGTGGGGCCGAACGGGTGCGGCAAATCCAACGTGGTGGACGCCTTTCGCTGGGCCCTCGGTGAGCAGAGCGCAAAAAACCTCCGGGGTTCCAAGATGGAAGAAGTGATCTTCAACGGAACGGATCAGCGAAAACCCAAGGGTATGACCCAGGTCGATATCGTCCTCGGCGGCCTGGCCCGGGAGACCCCGGAGGGAATGCCCACCGATACGGTGACGGTTTCCCGCAGGCTCTTCCGGTCGGGGGAGAGCGAATATCTCATTAACAGGAACTCCTGCCGTCTGCGGGACATACGGGACATCTTTCTCGATACCGGTCTCGAACTCAAGACCTATTCGATTCTCGAACAGGGCAGGGTGGGCGAGATTATCAATGCCAAAGCTTCCGAACGGCGATTTCTTATCGAAGAAGTAGCCGGCGTCGTCAAGTATAAGGTCCGTAAACAGGAGGCCCTTTCCAAGCTGGAGTCGAGCCGGAACAACCTCCAGCGGGTCAACGACATTACCGGCGAGGTTAAACGTCAGCTCAACGCCCTGGACCGGCAGGCGAAGAAGGCCGAACGTTATAAACGCATGCTGGAAGAGGCCCGGGACCTGGACATTGCCCTGTCGGGCCGGACCTTCCATCGGCTGAGTGAAGAGTTGGCCGAACTGGCGCGGAAGATCGCGGAACTGAAGGAACGGGAGGCCGAGCGCCTCACGGGGCTCCAGGCGCTCGAGGCGCGCATAGAACAGGACCGCCTCGCTCTTCTCGATCGGGAACGGGAAGTGGAGGCGGTGCAGAACGATCTCTACAGCCGGGAAAAGGCCAATACGGAACTCCAGGGGAGAATCGATCTCGTTAAGCAGGAGCGGGATAACCTCTCCCAGCGGGTTTCCGACCACCAGAGACGCGAAGAAGATCTCCGGAATCGGGAAGCGGATCTGCGGGAACAGGCGGCGGACGTGGGTCGTGAGGCCCAGGCCATGGAGGTGACGCTCGGCGATGCGGAAAGCCGGTTTGAAGATCTTTCGCGGCGGGTGCGCGAGGCCGAATCCGCGGTAAACGAAGCCGAGGAAAACCTGGAGCAGGCCCGGCGGGAACTCCTGTCGGTGTCGGATGCGAAAGCGACCCTGCAGAATCGTATCGCAGTGCTGGAACGGGACAGGGAGAACCTGAACGCCCGTCTGAGCCGTATCGGAGAAGAGCACACAGGGGTGGTTTCCGAGAGGGCCGAAGCAGAGTCCCGGTTGCAGGAAGCCGAAAAAGAACTCGTTTCCTCGCGGAGCCTGCTCGACGGCAGGAAAAAGGAACGCGAGGAACTCCTGGAGCGGATTCGGGGTACCCGAGAGGAACTCCGTTCGGCTGAAGAGACCTCTCGGCGGGCCCGGGAGGAGGTCGTGGCCCATGAATCCCGGCTCACGTCCCTCGAGGAGATTGAAAAGGAATTCGTGGGTTTTGGGGAGGGGACCCGTTATATCGCCGAAGAAGGCGCGGAACGGCACGAAATACAAACCCTCGGTCTTCTCGCGGACCGGATACGGGTTCCGGCGGAATACGAAACCGCCCTCGAGGCGGCCCTGGGTGAACGGCTTCGCACCCTGATCGTTGCGGACGGCAACGGGATCCGCCGGATTCTTACCGTACTCGGCGGGGAAGAGCGGGGCAGTGGGGCGTTCGTCGCCCTGGATCATACGGCCCGGGGGCACACGTGGGCCGCTCCGCAACCGGGCGGTGTATCGGGTGTGCGGGGCTGGGCGAAAGACCTGGTGGAATCCGAAGACACCTTACGGGATCTCGTGGGCGGGCTCCTGAAGGGGGTCCTCGTGGTGGAAACCGCGGAGCATGCGTTGGCCCTCTGGGACAGGGACGACTTCGAGAATGTCACCCTGGTGACCCTCCGGGGCGAGACATTCTCTCCGGGGGGGGTTGTTCTGGCCGGAGGCGGGAAAGGACTTCTTGGAAAAAAACGGGAGATCCGCGATCTGCGGAACGCCGTCGAAAAGGCCAAGGCCCGCGCCGAGGAAGAAGCCCGTGCGCTGGAGACTCTGCGGGAGCGCCTTGCCGTACTGGAGCGGCAACTCGAAGAGAGCTCCCAGGTACTTCGGGACGGGGAACGAACCGTGGTTTCGGCGGAGCGGAAATACGAGGCGCACAAAGACGACGTGGCCCGGGCGGACAAGAGACTTGCGTACCTCGATGGCGAGCGTCGGCAGATGGAAGCGGAAATTGAAGCCATCCGCAGGGAGATTGAAGAAAAAGCCCATTCTTTTCGCGAGGCCGGAGAACGGCTCGCCGAGCGGGAGGAGGGGATCGCGCGGGCAAGCGAGGCGCTGAACGACGAACGGGAAAGGCTGGAAACGCTTCGCTCGGAAGGGACCGAGGCCCGTGTGGAACTCAACCGGTTGAGGAATGTTGCCGAGGGACTGGAACGGGAGCGCACGCGGCTCGAACTGGCACTGAACGATGCGGCAAAAAGGCGGGAGGTACTCGCCGCGGAGCGCGAGGGGATGGAGCGACGTATCCTCGAGGCTGATCAGCTCAGGGCCAAGACGGAAAAGGAGCGGGACCACGGTATCGCCCTGGCTCACGAGTTGCAGGAGAAACGCAATATGAGCCGGGTTCGCTATAACGAGGAATTCGAGGCCCTGAATGAGAAAGAAGCCCAGGCGAAGCAACAGCGGCCCATGCTGGAAGAGACCCGGGCGGCGCTCAAAACCGCGGAGGTCCGGAGTGCGGAAGTGGCCATAACCCTCGAAGGACTCGTGGCCAAGATCCTGGACGAGTATGACGTAAAACTCGCGGAACTGCCCCCGGCCGAGATTGAGGAAGGCGCCGAACAGCGTCTCCGGGACCTCAGGCAGAAAATGGCGGCTATGGGCCCCGTGAGCCTCGGAGCGCTGGAGGAATACCAGGAACTCGAGGAACGGCACCGTTTCCTCGACCAACAGCAGCGGGACCTGGTGGAGTCGATCGAGAGTATCGAGGCGGCGATCGGGAAGATCAACAGGACCACGAAAAAGCGCCTTACGGAAGCCTATACCTTACTGCGGGAGAAGTTTCATGAGGTTTTCCGCACCCTTTTCGGCGGCGGCCGGGCCGACCTTATCCTGGTCGGCGAGGATATCCTGGAGGCCGGGCTCGATATCCAGGTCCAGCCCCCGGGGAAGCGCCTTCAGAACATCACCCTGCTTTCCGGGGGGGAAAAGGCCCTCACCGCCCTGGCGCTTCTCTTTTCCGGATTCCTGATCAAACCCTCGCCCCTGTGCATTCTCGACGAGGTGGATGCCCCCCTTGACGAGTCGAACACGGACCGTTTTGCCATTCTTCTCAAGGAAATCGCCAAAGACGTCCAGTTCGTCGTGATCACCCACAACCGGCGAACCATGGAGGCGGCCGATATTCTTTACGGCGCTACCATGGAAGAGCCGGGCGTCACCAAGATAGTGTCTATGAAAATGGCGGAGTATGCCGCCGTCTAGTCCGCATTTCTCTTGGTGGTTCGTAGCGAGGGGCCGGAAAGGGTTGCGGATACAAGGCGCGGGCCGGTTCGGGCGCGGAAGCGTACTTGACGGTACGTTGAGCATCCGAACCAAGCGCAACGCAGAAGCCGCGGCGCTTTCCGGTTCCGCAGCAGGAGAATCATGAGAAATGCGGACTAGTCCGGTTCTTGTCACCGGGGCGGCCGGTTTCATTGGTTTCCACCTTGCCAGGCGTCTGCTCGAACAGGGCCGCCGGGTCGTGGGACTCGATAATCTCAACGATTATTACGATGTCTCCCTGAAGGAAGCGCGTATCGGGGAACTCTCCGGCTTCGGTGGGTTTTCGTTCGTGCGGGGCGATCTTGCGGACCGTCCTGCGGTGGAAACGGTTTTTGACGAGTATGATCCGGGTTGCGTGGTAAATCTTGCGGCCCAGGCCGGTGTCCGATACTCGCTGGAAAACCCCATGGCCTACGTGGATTCCAACCTGGTGGGGTTTGCGCACCTGCTCGAGGCGTGTCGCGGAGGGAATGTGGAGCACCTGGTCTTCGCTTCGTCCAGTTCGGTCTACGGGGCAAACCGGCGGCTTCCCTTTTCCGTCCACGATAACGTGGACCACCCCGTGTCGCTGTATGCGGCCACGAAAAAGGCCAATGAACTCATGGCCCACACGTATGCCGACCTCTATGGTCTTCCGGTCACGGGCCTCAGGTTCTTTACCGTCTACGGGCCCTGGGGAAGACCCGATATGGCCTATTTCCTGTTCACGAAGGCGATTATTGAGGGCCGGCCCATCCGGGTGTTCAACGAAGGAAGGATGAGGCGGGACTTCACGTATATCGATGACGTCATCGAGGCAGTGGTCCGTGTTCTGGACCGCCCCCCCGAGGGAGACCCGGCGTGGGACGGAGCCGCGCCCGATCCGGCCATCGGCAGAGGGCCGTATCGGATTTACAACATCGGGAACCATCAACCCGTTGAACTTATGGAATTTATAGGAATTCTCGAGGGACACATCGGCAAAAGCGCGGAGATCCTTTTCGAACCCATGCAACCCGGGGACGTGGAGGCCACGTATGCGGACGTAAATGATCTCAAGCGGGACGTCGGATTCAGTCCTGAGACGCCCCTTTCGCAAGGGCTTGAGCGGTTTGTGGCGTGGTACCGGGGGTATTACGGCGAGACCGCCGACTGATGATGCGTCCGGATTTCCTCGTCCGTCTGCAATGGACGGCGTTGTAAAAACTTGACTCAGCGCTCTCCCGTACAGTAGAATCAACTCTCGCCAATAGAGCAGAATGAACCTAAAAACAAACCAGAAGAGAGGGACTTGCCATGTCGGAAGAACCCACACACCAGGAAGATCCAACAACTGTGGAATCTGAAAGCTTCGCCGCATTACTCGACGCCTCGGAAGCTCCGCAAACCTGGTTGTCGCCGGGTCAGAAAATCAACGGGACCGTTATCAGCGTCCAGCCGGATTACGTGTACATCGATCTTGGGGGGAAACGCGAGGGCCTGATCAAGGCCGAAGAATTCGTTAACGGTTCCGGGGAAATCAGCGTCGCCGAAGGTGATGAAATCGAGGTCTATTTCGTTGCCAATCGAGACAGCAACATGATGTTTACCACCCGGATTTCCGGAAGGTCTGCGGCCTCCCTCGCCATTCTTGAGAATGCTCACAAAGAGGCCCAGCCCCTCGACGGAGAGGTGCGCAAGGAGGTCAAGGGCGGGTTCTCGGTGTCGCTGTCGGGAGTGGATGCGTTTTGCCCCGCCTCGCAGATAGATCTGCGGCCGGGCGGGAGCCCCAAGGCGCATATCGGGCAGGCGTACAAGTTCAAGATCATCCGGTACGAAGAGCGGGGAAGGAATATTGTTGTTTCCCGCAGGGTGCTTCTCGAAGAAGAACAGGCCCGGAGAATTGAAGAACTGAAATCCGAACTCAAGGAAGGGCAGGAGATCAAGGGTACGGTCAAGTCCCTGCAGAACTTCGGCGCCTTCGTAGACATCGGGGGTGTCGACGCCCTGATTCCCACCTCGGAGCTTTCCTGGGATCGGGTAGGGCATCCGAAGAGTGTCCTCGATGTGGGTGACGAGATAACCGCGCGGATTATCTCCCTGGATTGGGAGAACAACCGGCTCACCTTGAGCCTCAAGGCCATGACCAGCGATCCCTGGCTGACCGCCGACGAGCGTTACGAAGAAGGGGATAAGGTCGAAGGGACCGTTGCCCGGCTTGCACCCTTCGGCGCGTTTGTCAGCCTTGAGCCGGCCGTGGACGGTCTGATCCATATCTCCAATCTGGGCGCCGGCCGCCGGATCAACCATCCGAAGGAAGTAGTCGAGGTCGGCCAGACCGTAGAGGTCTATGTGGAAAAAGTCGACACGGCGAACCGCCGGATTTCGTTGATCATGGAGCCGAAGAAAGAACGGGTGCCTGTGGAACTGCCCCCGGTCGGCGCACAGTTCTCGGGGGTTGTGGAACGGGTGATGCCCTACGGTATTTTCGTCCGGATATCGCCCGAACTTTCGGGTCTCGTACCGAACGAGGAATTAGGGACCGCCAAGGGCGCGAACCATGAGGAGATGTTCCCGGTTGAGTCGAGCATGGATGTGACCGTGATCCGCGTGGATCACGAGAAAGGTCTCGTGCGTCTAAGCCGTAAGGCCAGACTGGACAGACAGGAACGCGATGAATATCGGGAATACATGTCCACGGCGACGTCGTCGAACGACAGCGACGAGAGAAACGGGGTCGGTTCCCTGGGGGCGATCCTCAAGGCAAAACTCGAAGAAAAAGAGGCGGCGCAGAAAGACTGAAGCCGTCGTTCGAACGGAACGAGCAGTACGGGCGGGACCTGCGGGTCCCGCCCTGTGTTTTTATCCGCCGCTCACAGGCCGTAGACGCAATTCTTGCCCCTGCGTTTGGACCCGTACAGGGCTTCATCCACCCGTTTAATGAGTGTTTTGGCGTCCAGGTCTTCGGCGCAGGCGGAAACACCCACGCTGGCCGTTACGCCGACCGTGCGCCCGTCGTCCACCGGGACCCGGGTTTCGGCCACCGTCTTACGCAGGCGCTCGGCCAGATCCAATGCGCCGGTGAGCGTGGTCTCCGGAAGAACCAGGAGGAACTCGTCTCCCCCGTAGCGTCCCACCTGGTCGGCTGAACGCACGAGGTCGACCAAGGCGCCCGCCACCGCCAGGAGGAGTTCGTCCCCCACGGGATGGCCGTGGTTATCGTTGATCTCTTTGAAATCGTCCAGATCCAGCAGAACGACCGATAAGGGTTTTCCGTAACGTTGTGCCCGGGTCGTTTCGTAATTCAAACGGGCGAGGATGGTTCTATGATTACACACTCCCGTGAGTCCGTCGATGCGGGAACGGTGCTGAAGTTCCCCGATCAGGCGCTGTTTTTCCTCGTCGGCCCGTTTCGCCTCCGTGATATCACGCGTGTATTCGATCACGTGGCTTACCTTTCCGGCCTCGTCCAGTACCGGATAGGTGTAGATCATAATCCATACCGGATTTCCTTTGCTGTCGGTCACGTGTTTTTCCTTGGCGCTGGGATCGCCCGAGCGGAACGTTTTGTCGACGACACAACCGGGGCAGACCGCCGTACGTCCTTCGAGAAGCTTATAGCAGACGCCGTTCGTAAGTTCCGTGAGGGTGCGGCCTTTCAGGTTGGCGTAGGCGGCGTTGGCCCGGGAGATACGGAAGTGTTCGTCGATGATGACAAAGGGATCGCGAATACTGTAGAACACGGTGTTGAGAAAGCGGACCGATCTGTTCAACTCGTCTTGAATCGCGATGCGATCGGAGATTTCCTGCTCGAGACTTGCGTTGGCATCGAGGAGTTTGCCGGTGGATTTCCGAAGATTTTCGGTCATGCGGTTAAACGTCGTCGCGAGAATGCCGATTTCGTCCTGACTGCCCGGAACCACTTTCTGTTCGAGATCGCCCCGGCCCACGGCAGCGGCCATTTCCGAAAGCCTTACCAGGGGCCGTGTAACGGCACGGGAGAAAAACAGAGCTAAAACGCCGCCGATGAAAGACACGCCCAGTACGATGGCCTGGATCAGGTTTTTCAACTTTGCGACATGGGCCTCCATAGGGGCCGACGAGATTCCGATGTGGGCGACCCCCGCCTCGCCCGCAAGGAGCGGAACGGCGAAATCGTAGACGTCGCCGCGGGTGGTGCGCAACCGTTGCACATCGACGCCGTGGCCCGATACCCGGTCCTGGATTTTTGCCAGATCCGTCGGAAAGCCGCCGTTGAATGTGTGGGCTTGGACGGCGCCGGTACGGTCCCTCACGAAAACGTATTCTATGTCGTCGGAACTCCGTTCGTATTTATCGATGCACATATTCAGGGCCAGGGTGTCGTTCGTGATCAGTGGGTCCACCACTTCTTCGGAAAGCCGGGCGGACAGAGACGCCCCCCGTTTCCGGAGTTCTTCGGCAAAAAGGCGGCTGACCGTGCTCCGTAACGGCAGGATGAGGGCCGCCCCGAGGAATACGATAAGGCCGACCGTTACGGCGAGGATTTTCAGCTGGAGATTCGGACGGAACAACGGCCGCTTACCTCACCCCTGCCCGAGACCGGGGAAGACCGATCATCGAACGTATCGAGTCATACGCCCGGTCTTCGATAGAAACGAAACGGTCCGCCCCCATCCCGGCCAGGATCTCCCTGCCTTCGGGCGACCTGTGGAGGTTTAATAG
>CAYYSS010000067.1:0-10446 GCA_964474325.1 uncultured Nitrospirota bacterium | reverse complement strand
GGCAATCGAACCGACCGAATTGTTTTTGCTTCCATAGTAGGCCTTCGAAAGGCTGGAACGGGAAGAACCGGCGATTATGTTGAAGATCATCAAGAACATTGCTATCATTGGTGGGCTCAATGTCCGCAGAATGAACCAGAAATTCCTGAAAGCCCTGATTAACTATTGAGGTTGGAGAGGAAAACGCCCTGCGGACGGCCGCAATGGAGGGCGGAAAAACCCGTTTTGACCCCGCCCGCGCCGGTGAATCCCGGCCGGGGTAGACATCAGGAAAGCAAATAGGTTTATAATCTCTGCTAATATCCCCTTAAGGAGGAAACAACATATGCCATTAGATCCAACAAAACACGCAGACTGGGAAATTGCTCAGGCGGCGGAAAAGAACATGAAAACCGTCTATCAACTGGGCGAAGAATTGGGCCTTGAGAAGGAGGAACTCCTCCCCCACGGCCATTACGTGGCGAAGCTGGATTTCAATATGATCCTCAAGCGCCTCAAGGAGAAACCCCAGGGCAAATACGTCGATGTGACGGCAATCACGCCTACGCCGCTCGGCGAAGGAAAATCCACGTCTACCATGGGACTTACGGAAGGCCTCGGGAAACGCGGAAAGAACGTGATCGCGGCCATCCGTCAGCCCTCCGGCGGTCCGACAATGAACATCAAGGGTTCCGCCGCAGGCGGCGGCCTTGCCCAGTGCATTCCCCTTACGCCGTTTTCCCTGGGCCTCACCGGGGATATCAACGCGATCATGAACGCTCACAACTTGGCCATGGTGGCCCTCACCAGCCGGATGCAGCACGAGAGAAACTACGACGATGAACAGCTTGCACGCCTCTCGAAGATGCGTCGCCTCGACATCGATCCCACCAATGTGGAAATGGGATGGATTATCGATTTCTGCGCTCAGTCTCTCCGGAACATCATCATCGGTATTCCTGGGGTCAACGGTAAGTTCGACGGATTCCAGATGAGCAGCAAATTCGGCATCGCCGTTTCTTCGGAAGTCATGGCCATTCTTGCGGTTGCAACGGATCTGAAGGATATGCGGGAACGTATGGGCCGGATTGTTGTCGCCTACGACAAGAAGGGCAACCCCATCACCACCGAAGACCTTGAAGTCGCCGGCGCCATGACGGCCTGGATGGTGGAAGCACTCAACCCGAACCTCATGCAGACCCTGGAAGGCCAGCCGGTCCTGGTCCACGCGGGCCCGTTTGCCAATATCGCCATCGGGCAGAGTTCGATTATCGCCGACCGGGTCGGCCTCAAACTCGGCGACTATCACGTAACCGAGTCCGGCTTCGGTGCGGACATCGGTTTCGAGAAGTTCTGGAATCTCAAATGCCGTTTCTCGGGTCTCAAGCCAAACGCGGCCGTCGTTGTCGCCACGATCCGGGCGCTCAAGTGCCACGGCGGCGCGCCCATTCCCGTCCCCGGGAAACCGATGCCGGAAGAATACAACGGCGAGAACGTGGGCTGGGTGGAACAGGGATGCACAAACCTCATCCATCACATTGAGAACGTGAAGAAAGCCGGTATCAACCCGGTCGTCTGTATAAACGCCTTTTACACCGACACGAAGGCGGAAATCGCCAAGGTGCGCGAGTTGGCCGAGGCGGCCGGTGCACGGGTGGCGGTGTCGGAACACTGGCTCAAGGGCGGCGACGGCGCCCTCGAGTTCGCCGATGCCGTGGTGGACGCCTGTAACGAGCCAAACGATTTCAAATTCCTCTATGAGCTCGACATGCCTCTCGGCAAACGTATCGAACTGATCGCCACGGAGGTCTATGGGGCCGACGGTGTCGATTACGTGGGTGATGCGCCGGCCAAGCTCAAGAAGATGGAAAATGACCCCGAGATTTCCAAACTGGGGCTGTGCATGGTCAAAACCCACCTTTCCCTGACCGATAATCCCGCCATGAAAGGCGTTCCCAAGGGATGGAGACTCCATGTGCGGGATATCCTCACATACGGAGGGGCCGGTTTTGTCGTCCCCGTGGCCGGAAAGATTAGCCTCATGCCGGGAACGGGATCGAATCCCGCGTACCGTCGTGTGGACGTTGACACGGAGACGGGACAGGTCAAAGGGTTGTTTTAGATTCTCCAGCCCGGACTTCTGCGCCGTTTGCAAAGGAGTTCATGCGGTTTTAAGAGCGTCCGTTCGGTTGCGGCTCCAAGGCCGCCTTGGGCCCGGATACGACGCGATTACGATTACACAGTTACTGAACGGAAAACGGGGACGCTCCTGCGTCCCCGTTTTCCGTTCGCGGCGCGATTGTACCCCATTTTACCTTGCAGTGGCATAAAATACAGGCCCGGCGGCCTCAAAAAAAATCCGCACCCGTCTTCGCCGAAGGCTACGCCGCGGCAGGCGGTTGGCTGTGTCTCAAACCTCGAACCCGGAACCTTTCCCCCCCTATCGCCCATTGCCTCTCGCCTATCGCCTGCGCCCTTCATGCCGTGTTGCGTATTTTTTTGATCCCGCCGGGCCCTTATCCAAGAATCTTTTGCAACGTCAAGGTTTATTGTGCTCCATTCTCTGTTAGAATAATCTCAAACAGGGGGGGCTGTTTTCCCGAGTTCAACCGGGGCGGAACCCGAGCGGATTCTCAACCATGGAAACTCGCGCGCTTGTACGCATACCGCCGCATGCCCCGTCCTTTTCGCGGGACGCCGGACTCTTAACCCCGGCAGACACCCGTGCGGGGACGAAAGGCGCCTTCCGCCGCGACTCCAGGCCTCCCCCCATTGAACTGCAGGTGCGTCCGCAGAGAGAAACGGCAAAGAGTATGTTTCCTTTGTCGCTCGACGGCCCTGTTTCCGGTTACACCGCCGGCGGCACACCGGAGAACTATCGGATCAGGAGCGGGATGGTCGTCGACGTATTTGCCTGACCCGAACGGAAACCTTACAGTGGCATAAAATTCGGGGAACTTTTGCAACGTTAAGGGAAACAGAAAAACAAACGGCGACCCGGAGGCCGCCGTTTGTAGCCGTTAGGAACGGTTTCTAAACGTAAGCGCAGCTACCTACTTTTTCGCCGGAAGCGCCGAATCTTTCAGGGCTTTAAGCGGAGTGATCTTCAGGACTTTTTTGGCAGGAATCTTGATCTTTTCGCCCGTCTGCGGGTTCCGGCCGATCCGGGCTTTTCTCGATTTCACTTCAAAGTTGGCGAATCCACTGATCGATACCTTGCGGTCACGACCTTTGGCCAGAGCCTCCGTAATAACGTCCGTAAGCGTTTCCAGGTATTTCTTCGAGTCGCTCTTGGAGATCATGAGCTTCTCCGCCACTGCGGCGATCAACTGCGTCTTATTGAGTTTTGCCATTAAGACCCCTCCTCCAGTTTTGTGTTTTTATGATAGCCGCCTCGAAACGAGGCCGATCAAGTTCTTCATATGCGAAACAACATACACCACGGTTTTACCCAAAGTCAAGCAAAATAACCGCTCTACGCCTGTTTCCGGCAATTTATTCGGAGGGGTGACGGAACGAAAAAAACAAGCCGTTCCCGCCGCTCTGATCCGCATCATTCATCCCACCCCTCTTCGCCAAGCAGGGGAACAAAAACACACGGCGTCGTCTCGGTTTCATGATATTTCCCGCCAATCGATCGAGTTATAAGCCGGAGAACCTGGCTGTACCGGGAACCCACCGGGCAGACGAGCCGTCCACCCGGCGCGAGATCCCGGAGAAGAGCCTTCGGGATCGACGGCGCCGCCGCCGTAACGATAATACCGTCGAACGGTCCGCATTCCGCAAGCCCCAGGGACCCGTCTCCCACGTGGATCGTGACGTTGCGGATCCCGGCGGTTTTCAGGGCCGTCTCTGCTTGGCCCGCCAGGAGGCGGTGTCGTTCCACGGTATGGACGCTTCGCGCGAGACAGGCAAGGACACCTGCCTGGTAGCCTGAGCCCGTTCCGATTTCCAATACCTTCTCGCTTCCGGTAAGCGCCAAGAGTTCGGTCATGCGGGCGACCATATACGGCTGTGAAATGGTCTGCCCCGCCCCAATGGGAAGCGGTCCGTCGTCGTATGCCCTGTCGCGCAAGTCCTTCGGCACGAAAACCTCTCTGGGTACCGTCTCCATCACCTTCAGTACACGGGCATCGTGTATTCCCCGCCCGACAAGCTGGGTCCGGACCATGAGAAGGCGAAGCGCCGTATATCCTTCAGCCGCCACTGCGAAAACGATCGATAATGCCCCGGGCGGCAACAACGCCCGACGCCGACGCCTGGATAAGCCCCCTGCTCACGCCGGCCCCGTCCCCGGCGGCGTAGAGATTCCGGACCTCGGTTTCCAGGTTTTCCGTGAGGACGATTCGCCGCGAGTAGAACTTCACTTCGACGCCGTACAGCAGGGTGTCGTCGTCAGCAACACCGGGGACCAGCCCCTCCATGGCGTCGAGCATCTCGAGGATATCCGCAAGATAGCGATAGGGCAGAACAAAGCTCAGGTCCCCCGGTGTTGCGTCGTCCATGGTCGGACGTATCCCGCCGTCTTGAATCCGAGCCAATGTGGACCTCCGGCCCCTACGGAGGTCACCAAGACGCTGGAGGAGTACACCCTTGCCGAGAAAATTCGCCAGTTCGGCGATCGAGCGCCCGTAGGCGATCGGATCGTCAAACGGTTCCGTAAACGTGGTGCTTACCAGGAGTGCGAAATTCGTCGTGTCCGTTTTCTTGTCCGCGTAGCTATGGCCGTTTACGGTCCAGAACGAACCCTGGTGCTCCTTGACGACTTCGCCGCGGGGATTGACGCAGAACGTACGTACCTGATCGTCGAAGGTCCGGCTGCGATAAAGGAGTTTCGGCTCATAGGTTACATCCGTAATAGGGTCCATGACGCGCGCCGGAACCTCAACCCGTACCCCCAGGTCCACCGGATTGTTTCGAAGCCCAAGCCCCAGGGAGCGGGCCTGCTCTTCGAGCCAGGGGGAGGAGGCCCGCCCGGGGGCGACAATGACCGCCGATGCCCCGATAGTCCGTCCGTTGCTGAGAACGACCCCTGAAACGCCGTTGTCGTTCCGGACGATTTCCAGAACCTCCTGTTCGAGAAGAATATCCACCCGGTCCGCAAGGTAGTCCCTCATCGCCGAAAGCACCCGCGGGCAATTATCGGTCCCGATGTGCCGTACCGGGGATTCCACCAGTTCCAAACCATTGTCGGAGGCCCGGCGTCGTATTTCCTCCAGTTCAGCGCTCGGGGTACCGTAGACCCGGTCGGGGGCGCCGAAACGCCGGTAAATCCCATCGGCGTAATCGACCAGGGCCTCGAGCCGCGCCTCTCCGATAAAACGTCCCAGATATCCGCCGACGCGGGTCGAAAGGCTCAGTTTCCCATCCGAATAGGCCCCGGCCCCACCCCACCCCGCAAGGAGGGCGCAGCGAGGACACGCGGAGCAGGAGACCTCCCGGATTTTGAGTGGACAGTGGCGCTTATCTATATCCGTGCCCTGTTCCACTACAAGAACGCGGAGTTTATTTTCGTACTCCGAGAGTTCGAGGGCGGCAAAGATACCAGCGGGGCCGGCGCCTACGATAACGACGTCATAGACCCCGTTGTCGTCACCGAGGCAAACAGCCTGTTCTTCCGGTCCGCCGCCCTCCAGCTTATCCACTCCGATCGTTCCCACAGCCGCCTCAGCGTCCAACGTGGCGCCGCAGCACCACCCGGGGCGGGGCTACGGAAACGAGGTCCGCAACTTCCCGAATCGGGTCTCCCCGAGTCGGGTCTTCTCGACGACGGTTCGATTCGACGTTGCACGGAACAGGGAAGTCGCAGACAAAGAAACTAAAAAACGGTGTCATCCGCGCCCCAATCTCGGCCTAAAATCCCCATGGCGTGATAATCGGTCAGGTCCAGGTGCAGGGGTGTTACCGAAACACAGCCTTCCCGTACAGCGATAATGTCGGTGTCCGTCCCGGCGCCGACGACGGGTGTACCGCCGCCGAGCCAGTAATGCCGGCGGCCCCAGGGGTCCTTTACCTCCCGGATAGCGTTGTCGTAGGTCCTTTTGCCCTGGCCGGTTATGCGCAGGCCCTTTATCTCGTTGCGGGGCAGATTCGGGATATTCACATTAAGAAGCGTATCGGCGGGCAGGCCCTCGCGGAGGACCTTTTCCGTCACGTATGCGGCGTATTTTCCCGCGGTCGTGAAATGAAACGGGCGAACTCCCTCCAGTGAAAAGGCAACCGATACGATTCCCATGAGTGTGCCCTCCAGCGCCGCGGATACGGTGCCCGAGTACGTAATATCGTCGCCCAGGTTTCCACCCCGGTTGATCCCCGACAGGATAATCGACGGGCGGGACGGCAGAATCCGGTTGACCGCCAGGACGACACAGTCCGTGGGCGTACCGTTGACACTGTAAACCCGCTCCCTTATCTCCTCGGCAAAGAGCGGTCGATGCAGGGTCAATGCATGGCCGATTGCGCTTCGTTCCCGATCCGGCGCCACGATCCAGACTTCGCCGAGACCGCGGACAGCCTTTGCAAGGGCAATAATGCCGGGCGAATGGATACCGTCGTCGTTCGTTACAAGAATTGTCGCGGGCATAGTTTTCATTATACCGCCCCGGATCCGCATCCGCGACGTATAATAATGACCCGTATGTCCGTACCGAATCGTTTATCCGCCGAAGACGCCACGGAGCTTCTCGCCGCCGGCGACCTGCACGCCCTCGGCGAACGAGCCGACCGGGTCCGTCGCCGTATTCACCGGAAGAACGTTGTGACGTTCGTCATCGACCGCAACATCAATATTACCAACGTCTGCGTCAACCGATGTCGTTTCTGCGCCTTCTACCGAGACATCGACGATCCGTCCGCCTACGTGTTGACCCGCGAGGAAATATTCGAAAAGATTAAAGAAACCCTGGACCTGGGCGGCACCCAGATACTTATCCAGGGCGGGCTCCACCCCAAACTCACCCTCCGCTTCTATACGGAACTGTTTTCCGCTATTCGGGAACGCTACCCCATTCATATTCACGGACTCTCGGCCCCTGAAATCTATTATCTTTCCCGGCGGTCGGGGCTGTCGGTGGCCCGCACGCTCGTTCGCCTCCGGGATGCGGGTCTTGGTTCCATCCCCGGCGCCGGGGCCGAAATACTCTCCGACCGGATTCGGAAACGAATCAGCCCGAACAAGATCCGCACACGAAGCTGGCTTTACGTAATGGAGCAGGCCCATGCCCTCGGCATCCGAACAACCGCCACGATGATGTTCGGCACCGGCGAACAACCGGCCGAGATTGTCGAACACCTGAAGGCCGTCCGGGACCTTCAGGACAGGACGGGAGGGTTTACGGCGTTCATCCCGTGGACGTTTCAGCCGGAAAATACCGAGATCTGCGTTCCGAAGGCCACGGCAACGGACTATCTCCGCGTGCTGGCCCTGTCACGTATCTTCCTCGACAATATTCCAAACATCCAGGCCTCCTGGGTGACCCAGGGTCTCAGGATCGCTCAACTCTCCCTCCGCTACGGGGCAAACGACATGGGATCGACCATGATTGAGGAAAACGTGGTCGCGGCGGCGGGCGTTCATTACCGCGTTTCGGTTGAAGAACTCGTCGGGGCTATCAAAGAGGCGGGGTTCCGCGCGGCCCAGCGTACAACGTTCTACAAGATCGCCAGACAGTTCTGACCCCATGGACTCTTCGCACCGTGCGGACCCGGTCCCGATTAAGGTAAGATAGCCCCACAGAGAACCCAAGGGAGGTCCCCGAGTTTATGAATGTGCATATGAGAAAATTCCCGCGTCCGGCGTTACGGGCGGCGGTCTCTTTTTTCATTGCGGTCTTCCCGGTGTTTCATGGTTCGATAGCCGGGGCCGCATCCGCACCGGCACTGCTTGACCGGGTCGTCGCCAGCGTGAACGACGATCTCATCACGTGGAGCGAAGTTCATGAGGCGGCCGTATTGGATGGGACTGCGGCAGATAAGAAACCCGAGGCCGAGGTGCTCCAGGACCTTATCGACCGCAAACTCGTCGTTCAGCAGGCCCTCAAGGAGGGGGTTCGGATTACGAATGCGGAAGTCCGCCAGGCGGTAGACGACATACGGAACAAATACGGCATGAACGAACGGGAATTCCTGGCCGCCCTCAAGACCCAGGGAATTTCCATGGAACGCTATAAGCGGCGCATTGCCGAAGAACTGACGATCTCCCGTTACCTCTATCGGATCATCAGGGCGAAAATCGTCGTCCCGGAAACGGATATCACCAAAACACTCGCCGAAGAAGGACTGACGCCCGAAGGTGTGGAAGAAATAAGACTCCGCATGATCGTCCTCCGCACAGACTCTCAGCGGGACAAGGCGGCCGCCATGGACCTGGCCGAGAAGATTCGCTCACGGGCCGCCGGGGGTGAGGATTTCGGCGACCTGGCCCGCACGTATTCCGACGACCCATCGGCGGACGACGGCGGTGACGTGGGATATATCCGGAAAGGCACAATCCAGCCCGAGATCGAGGCCCGCGCATTCGCCATGGAACCCGGCACGGTCGGTGCACCGTTTTCGGTAGGCGATCGCGTCTACATCCTCCGGCTCGACGGCAAGCGGAACAACGACGCGGAATATCGAAAACGAAGAGCGGAAATCCTCAAGAAAAAAACCGACGAAGTCTTCACGACACGGTACCGGGAGACGATCAATTCCCTTCGCCGCCAGGCATCGATCGAGTTGTTTTCATCCAATCGGGAACTCGTGAAAAAGTAACGTTTTTTCAACATATATCCGCCGATGACGTGCCATATTCCGGCACGATTTTCCTTGGCGATCAAGACCTCTCGCCG
The DNA here is from genome assembly GCA_964474325.1 of uncultured Nitrospirota bacterium. GTDB lineage: Bacteria > Nitrospirota > Thermodesulfovibrionia > SZUA-242 > CAYYSS01 > CAYYSS01. The sequence goes on along the minus strand of CAYYSS010000067.1, from coordinate 1,639 downwards.
GCTCGTTTTTTCTGGACAGGCCGGTAGCCTGCATGCTAGAGTAGATCCTACCTTTTTTTGGTGCGTATGGGACGTTTCCGGCCCGGATGTGGAAAATCCGGGGTTTTTTTTCGAAAACTGATCTTGGCCCGTCTGCCCTGTTCGGGGTAGTGCGCACCCACCCGGGGCAGACCGGGGCGCCAAACACGAAACTAATGGCTTTACATCCGTAAGGTTGCAACCAATGTTGAACGTACAGGGAGAATAATATGAACCCACTTGCCGGTGAACTGAATGAGATAATTGAAAAGGGCAACCCGGGCTTTCTCCGGTCCCTAGCCGCGTTCGGCCGTGAGATTTTCTTTCCGAAAGGTATCCTCACCCAATCCGCGGAAGCAAAGGAGAAGGCTCATCGTTTTAACGCCACGATCGGAACCGCCCGGCACAAGGGGGCGGCGATGCACCTTCGGAGCATAATGGATCTCATTCCGGGTTTGACTCCCGACGAGGCGCTGAACTATGCCCCGTCCTTCGGCCTTCCGGAACTCCGCAAAGCCTGGGCCGAGGAGATGGTGAGGAAGAATCCCCGTCTCAACGGCAAAACCATGAGCCTCCCGGTGGTAACCGCGGGGCTTACCCACGGCCTGAGCGTTACCGCGGACCTTTTCATCGAACCCGGTGATGAAATTATTATTCCCGACAAACTCTGGGGGAATTATCGCCTCGTGTTCAGCCTCCGTAAGAACGCCGCGTTAAAGACGTTTCCGTTGTACAACGAAACCGGTGGATTCAACCTCGACGGCTTTGCCCGGACGCTCGAGGCGAACAAAGGGTCCGGCCGCGTCGTCGTACTCCTCAATTTCCCGAATAACCCCACGGGTTACACCCCGTCCGCGGACGAGATGGATCGGATCGGGGAAATACTCGAAGAACATGCCGTCGGCGGCACGCGGGTGGTCGTTATCTGCGACGACGCATATTTCGGCCTTTTTTATGACGCCGGCGCTTGCACGGAATCGGTTTTTACCCGCTGTGCCGATCGTCATGAAAACCTGATCGGGATCAAGCTCGACGGCGCGACAAAGGAAGACTACGCATGGGGATTTCGCGTGGGCTTCATCACGATCAGCACCAGGGTCCCGGGGATCGACCCCGGATCCTTCTATACCGCGGTTGAGAAAAAATTGGGAGGTACGGTGCGTTCCAATATTTCAAACGCCCCGGCGCCGTCTCAGCGTATCGTTCTCAAGGCACTTGGAGATCCGCGGTACGCGGACGAAAAACAGGCGAAAGGCGCGGTTCTGAAAGCCCGCGCTCTCAAGGTGAAACAGGTCCTGGAGGATCCGAAATTCGGCGAATATTTTGCACCCTACCCCTTTAACTCCGGGTATTTCATGTGCGTACGGCTCCGTGACGGTCTCGACGCGGAGACGTTCCGGACACGCCTTCTGGACGAGGAGGGAATCGGCGTGATCTCCATCGGGTCAAGTGACATCAGAATAGCGTTTTCCTCTGTGGAAGAAGATGAGATCGAGGAACTCTTTGAGGCTATGTATCGCTGTGCCGCGGCGTTGGGCGGTTAGTTTCTTTATCCGCAACTTCCCGAGTCGGGTCTTCTCGACGAAGGGTCGATCCGACTTTGCGGTTTGCAGAGAAGTTT
>CAYYSS010000066.1:0-10453 GCA_964474325.1 uncultured Nitrospirota bacterium | reverse complement strand
CCCGGTAAGCTATCTTACGATCATGCCCCGGCTGGTCAATCTGGAAGCCGTGGACAAGGAACGCCTTATGGACGTGGAGACCCCGGATCTGCCGCTTCTTCCCGCGGATATCTACTGGTTTGTCCGTTACGAAAACATCCCCAAACGCCCGAAACTCGGCGTGGCCGTTTCAACGGACGAACGGGGCCTCCGGATAAGCCACGTGTTCCCCGGGTCCGCAGCGGAAGCCGCGGGGCTTCTGAAAGACGACGTCCTGACCGCCATGGACGGGACCCCTCTCAAAGAGCCGTTTGACCTGATCGATCAGATCCGCACGAAGAAACCCGGCGATAGAGCCGTTATCGAATACCTCCGCGGCGACGACTCCGCCACCGTGGAAGCGACCTTTCCCGAACCGGCCGCGAACCACCCGAAGAAGCCGTAACCCGGATTTCTCACGGCGGTTCGTTGTTAGTTGTTAGTTGCTGGTTGCCAGTGGCTAGTTGCCAGTTGCCAGTTGTTAGTGGCTAGGCGGCGGCGCCTGTTCTTCTCCCTTCTCCCCGGAAAGGCAGGAAAACGTCAGAAGGAAGACGTTAGACGTGAAAAGACGTTACGTCTCCCTTCTCCCTTCGTGACTATTCGTGAACATTCGTGGTTAATATCTCTTCTGTCTTCCCTCCATCCGCGGCCCATCCTTTCATCCGGACGTTTCCGCGAAAATCAGCGAGCATACTTACAGCGTTCTGTCGTCATTTGAACGAGTAACAGACTGCCGATTTTCAGGGAACCTGGAAATACTCCACGTTGGAGAAACCACTCGTGCAACTTGCCCGGTAGGCCTGTGCGGCGAGATAAAGCGCCGTGCCGCCGGGGAGCGGGACCGACAGGTCGGACGTATCGCCGAGATCCACATGGGCGACGGGACTTCCTTCCGGATAGGGGGCGAAATACAGCCGGACCCCCTCCGCCGCCGAGTCCCCGGATACCGTTACGCTGACGGTGTTACCCGTGAGGGCGACATTGAGGACCGGGGGGGCGGGGCGTTCCTCGACCGAACAGGTCTCCGATGCTATCCACTCGGTGTAACTTGAGACCCGGGTGTAGACACCCCAGATCCCGGGCGTGGGGCATCCGGGCCCGAAACTCGTTATCCCCGCCTGGAGCCATCCGCCGTCAGGACCGGGCACAACAACGGGCCCGCCGCTGTCGCCTTTACAGGTGTCTTTATTGCCGGTATAGGCCGTACACAGCATGGATTCCACAATCTCGACTCCCAGCCCGCCGAAAAAGCCGGACAGGGAGTCTATCAGGTCCTGGCACTCGGCCTGTGAAACCGTCGTCAGGTCCACTTCGTGGAGATCTGCCGGATAGACCGTCCGGTGTCCCGCCACGGTATCCCCCCAGCCGAGAGCCCGCACAGTGACCCCACCGCCGACCATCGGCATATCGAAACTCTGGCCGACCTGATGCAGAGGCGCTACGCCGGAAGGACGGGAAAGATTTACAAGGGCCAGATCGTTTTCGTTTGTGGCCTCGTTATAGTCCGGATGAGTTTTGATCCGTGTTACGGAAATCCGTTCCCCGCTCGACGAGGTAAGGTCGTCCCGGCCCACGACAACGGAAATCCGCCCCGGCGACACCACCACGCCTTCGTCATAGACGCAATGGGCCGCCGTCAAAACCCAGTCGTCGTTGATGAGCGTACCGCCGCAGAAAGCGCCGTCGAAGACCGTGGAACGGGCGTTATCGACCAGGGCGGCCATCCAGGGGTACTGCCCCGCCTCGGCAACCTTTCCGCCGACAATACGGGCGGAAGGCCGTTCGTACGTATTTTCACCATAAACACCCGCCGCCTGGGCAACCGTACCCGCAAGGCCTGTGGGGGCAAGGCATAATAAAACGATAAAGATCCGGGCGGTCCTCATAAAGACGCAAGTCCTTTGAAAAATAAACATAAATATCGACTCCCTATTCCGTGCGGACATTTGAGATTCTACCACACCGACCGCGCACGGCAACAGCGCGCGGATTTCCGGTTGACTCCGCCGTAGCAAAACTTTAGGATATCCTAAATTTCTAACTTTAGACTTCTAGGAGGCCGTCCATGCCCACAGACAAAAGATCCGCCCCCTTCAGCACAGGTTTTTTCTACCGGATTCGACCGACACGCATGGTCGGCGCAGGCGCCCTCATCGTCGCCCTCGTCTTCCTTGCCGGCCTGGCTGCAGCCGCGCCGACAACCGAGAAAGGAAAAGTACAGGGTATCTCCCAGAAGGCAAAAACGATACAGCTCAAGACCGAAGACGGTGTACGGATCATCCGGTTCGATACCGCAACAAAGCTCACCAACCTTAAGAACACGAAAAAGATAAAGCCCGGAAGCGAGATCACTATCGTCCACGAGGAGCGACAGGGGTCCCTTTACGCCATCGAGATTAAGGCCAAACCTCTGGTCACACTCGAACCCGGGGTTGAGATCAAGGTTGCCGAACTCAAAAAGATCGTGCTTGAGGGTGCGGAACCCGTCTTTACCCTGGTGGACGCCCGGCCGCCGAACCGATTCGCCGAAGGGCACCTGCCGGGGGCCGTCAATATTTTCACGAAGAAATTCGACGAGCAGAAAGACCTCCTGCCGACGGACAAAAATCAGCTCGTGATCTTTTACTGCGGAGGGCCCCGGTGCGGCTTGAGCCCCAAGGCGGCGAAGAAAGCGAAAAAGCTGGGTTACACCAATGTGCGGGTCTATAAGATGGGTGAGCCTGACTGGCGTAAACGCAAATTACCGATCTACTCGACCCCTTCGTATCTGAGCGATACCCTCAAGGCGGGCACGGGGATTGTGGTCGTGGACGTCCGGGCCCCGGCCGAAGTTCAGGCGGGGCATATCCCCGGAGCCGTAGGCATCCCCGTTGAATCCCTGCCGGAGGCGGAGGATGAATTCCCGTCCTCGGTAAAAGCTCCCATCGTCATCTACGGCGGCGGCCAGGATACGGCAAAGGCCGATACCGCCGCCCTGGCGGTAAAGAACTGGGGCTACCAGCGGGTCAGCGTACTGGAGGGAGGCTTTTCGGCCTGGCTGAACGGCGGCTTCCAGGCGGAACAAGGCCCGGCCGCCACTGAGATCACCTACGTCAGGAAACTCGGACCCGGCGAAATCTCCACCGAAGAATTCCGCACCCTGGCCGAAGCAAAAACCCCGAACGTGGTGATAGTGGACTGCCGGGAACCGGAAGAATTTAAAGAAGCCCATATCCCGGGATCGATCAACATCCCGGCGGACGACATCTCGGCCCGCATCGGCGAGCTTCCCAAAGACGCCCGCGTGGTCACCTACTGCAATACGGGCGTACGCGCCGAAATGGCGTTTCATATGCTCAAAAAGGCGGGTTACGACACGGCCTTCCTGAACCGGGAAGTTTTCATCGAAAAAGACGGATCGTTCGATATCGAAGAATAGTCTTTTCTCCCGCCTGCCCGGGTCCCGGCGGTGAACACCGCCGGGCCCCGGGCTCAGGCGTCCGGGGCGACGGCGACGACCCACCGTCCATCGCGATAAATCTCAAGGGGTTCGAACGTACCTTTATAGTCCATCTTCGGGCACCCCGGAATCCAGTAGCCGATATAGACGTAATCGAGCCCGCGCCGACGTGCCTCCTCGATCTGCCACAGTATCCCGAACGTCCCGAGGCCGCGGCTTGCAAGGGTGGGCTCGTAGAAGGTGTAAACCGAGGACAGGGCATTCGGGAGAACATCGATCACCATCACCTCGACCAACGTCTCTTCCAGGCGGAGTTCGATAAAGAGGGTTCCGGGACTGTCTCCGCCGAGAAAGGCCACGTAGTCTTCCGCCGTCATCCGGCTCATGGGTCCTCCCGGATGGCGTGCGGCCAGATATCGCGTAAAGAGCCGGTAGTGCTCTTCCCGGAATTCTCCGGGGAGAAAACGGGTGGTCATGTCCCGGTTCTTCCTGAGGTTCCTCCGATGGCGTCTTCGGGGAGCGAACCGTTCTACGGGGATCCGCGCCGACGCACAGCGCCGGCAGTCCGCACACTGGGGACGATAGACCATCGTACCGCTCCGCCGAAAGCCGCTTTGAAGAAACACGCCGTAGGGAACAGCCGGATTCAGTTCCGCAAAATCTATAAAGAGAACCGTCGCGATCCGCCCCGGAAGGTACTGACACGGGTGGGGCGCCGACACGGCAAGGGTTATACGGCCTTCAGCCTCCTCGGGTTCCATATCCTACGGTAACAAAAACCGGAGAAAGAGCCTTGCACTTTCGGTGCGAGACCCGCTCAGAGATGTGTTCTGATCCAGCCCTCGTAGGCCTCTTTAAGGGCCGGCCAGCCGTAGGGGTCCACAAGGCGGGAAAAGTCCGACCGGTCCCCGGTGCACGCCCGCTTCAGGAGGTCGTCCAGCCGGACGGCGAGTTCATCGTCGTTGTACAGGAACTCATCCGGGAAGAGTTCCGGATACACAAGGCGACGGGGCAGGCAGGGTATGCAACCTGCCCGGACCGCCTCCACGATACCGATCCCGAAGAATTCATGCCGGGCCGTGGAGACGGCGATGTCCGACCGCCGGAGCCAGGCGGGATAGTCCCGGCCGTCTGCGAAACCCCACTGGAGGATCCTGTCGGCAAACCGCGCCTTCGCTTCTTTGAAAACCGCCGGCACCCGCTGAAAACCCTCACCCATCACCACAAGCCGGAACTCCCGTCCGAGGCCGTGGAGAACCTCCACGGCCTGAAAGAAGGCCTCGGGGTCCTTGTCGTGTTCCCACCGGTGCGCCCAGAGGATAACGGGAGCGCCGTCGCCGCCTCGTGACGGCGCAACGGCGTCGATCGGGTCAAAATCCACGGGCGGATAGAGTACCCGGCTCCGGGCCTCGATGGTCCCGCGAAGCCCCGCAAGCTCCATATCCCGGGCCTTGGCGGTAAACGGCAGACACTCGTCGAGAAAGGAATCCCGGTTAAAGGCGGAGTTGAAGGCCACGGAGTCCGACGCCAGTATGGTCGTCAGGTTCGTAAGCGCAAAATGGAGGTCCCGGGGTTCGTCGACCTGAACAGGATAGGCAGCCTGGTTTTCATGGAAATACGTAAGCAGGGGAACGTCCCTTACCCAGCGCGGAGCAAGTCCCCGGAACGCGGCCACGTCGAGAAACGACGACACGACAATCCGGTCGTAACGCCGGCCGCTTTCCCGGAGCTCTTGCGCGAACCAGGGCGCTCCCAGACGCATACGCCACTTCCAGAGACGCGCCGGAAGGCTCAGGAGGTCAAAACGAAACGGCAGGTTCCGCCGGAGTCCTTCGAGAAAACTCCGGTGGGACCCGCCGTAATAGGGCTCGATCAGGAGGACGTCCAACAGCCCCGCGATCAGATAAGCTTGTACTTTTTAAGCACCGCGCGGAGCCGCGCCTTATTTTCCCTGGACATGGAGCAGAGTGGAAGCCGGAACTCCTCCTTCACCTTTCCCATCATGGCAAGCGCGGTCTTGACGGGAACCGGATTGGTCTCGTAAAACATGGCCCCGTTAAGCTCCTCCAGTGCAAAATGGATGTCCCGGGCCTCCGCGATGTTCCCCGCGGCCATGGCCTCGGTCATCCGGGCCACGGCCCGGGGCATGATGTTGGCCACCACGGAAATGACGCCGTGGCCCCCGAGGGCCATCATGGTAAAGGTCGTAAAATCGTCGCCGGAAATAAGCTTGAAATTCCGGCTCACCGCCCTGAGCAGATCACTGGCCTGGCGCATATTGCCGGTGGCCTCCTTGATCGCTACGATGTTTCTCACCCGGGAAAGTTTTGCGACCGTCGCCACATTCATATTGAGGGACGTCCGTCCCGGCACATTGTAGAGGACGAGGGGAAATCCCTTCACCGCATCGGCAACCGCTTTATAATGCCGCACCAGCCCTTCCTGAGAGGGTTTGTTGTAGTACGGGCAGACAAGGAGCGCCCCGTCGGCGCCAACGCTCCGGGCCCGCTTGGTCAGGAGAATCGTCTCATCGGTGGAATTGGCACCCGTGCCGGCGATCACCGGGACCCTGCCTTTGGCCGCCTTGACGGCGGTCTCGACAACACCGATATGTTCGTCGTAATCCAGGGTGGCCGACTCCCCGGTCGTCCCGCAGGGGACGATTCCGTGCGTACCCTCCTGAATGTGCCATTCTACAAGCCTGCGATAGGCCGGGGCGTCAAACTTTCCATTCTTAAACGGTGTCACCAGCGCAACGATCGATCCTTCAAACATGTAATTCTCCCTCCCGGCGCCCGTGCGCCTCAGTTTTTTATTATCCCTATGCCGCCCGACGTGGCATCGGACCACAACCAACGAATGAACGCGGACACACAGCTGAAACTTCTCTGCACATTGCAAAGAGGTCGCGAATAAACCTTACAGTTGCATAAAATACGGGTGCATAAAATACGGGACCAAGAATCTATGCACCCGCATCACCGACTTCTATTGTACCTTCAAAGACCTCAACGGCAGGACCGGTCATGAAGACACTGCCCGTTTCCTCGTCCCACTCGATCAGGAGCTCCCCGCCGGGCAGACGCACCCGCACCCGGCGTTCCGAGACACCCCGGAGTACCCCGGCCACCCCGACCGCCGAGGCCCCGGTACCGCAGGCCAGGGTCTCGCCCGCGCCACGTTCCCAGACCCGCATTCGGAGTTCTCCCGGACGGACCACCTGGACAAACTCCACGTTGGTGCGGTTTGGAAAAAACGGAAGTTTCTCGATCTCGGGGCCAAGGGTCGTAACGGGCGCCGCCTCCACGTCGTCGACGAAGATGATCGCGTGAGGGTTCCCCATGGAAACGCAGGTGACGGAGACGACCCCTTCGGTCGTATCAAGTCGATGGTCCACGATCCGGCCCTCCGCGGCGACCGGAATATCGGGCCCTTCCAGGACGGGCCGGCCCATATCGACCCGCACGAGGTCGCCTTCCCGGGCGGGGCGGACAATACCGGCCAGGGTCTCCACCGGCAGGGGATCGGCGTCATGGATGCCCCTGCTCCATACATATCGGGCGAAACAGCGGATACCGTTTCCGCACATCTCCACCCGCCCGCCGTCGGCGTTGTAAATGTCCATCCGCACCGGGACCCGCTCCGAAGTCTTCAGGACGAGGATCTGATCGGCCCCGATACCGAACCGCCGGTCGGCCAGGGTGCGGGAAACCCTGCCCGCACGACCGGACTCTGCGAAAAGCGCCTCGATCGGTTCGTGCCGTGCGTCGACGACAACGAAATCGTTTCCCAGACCGTGCATTTTCGTAAACGGAATCTTCATCGACGCACGAATGCCTATTTGACGAACGACGGAATCGACTCGTGCCGCACAAGATCCGCGTACCGTTCCCGTTTTCCGACCACCGCAAATCTTCCACCGTCCACGAGAACTTCAGCAACCCGCGGCCGGGAGTTGTAGTTCGACGACATGGTAAAACCGTAGGCCCCCGCGGAAAACACCGCGAGCAGATCCCCGGCTTTCAGCCGGGGCATATCCCGATCCAGCGCGAGAAAATCGCCGGTCTCGCAGATCGGGCCCACAACGTCCACGGGACCGCCCGGACCCCGCCGGGTCTTCCGGACCGGTTCGATCCTGTGAAAGGCCTTGTAGAGACTCGGCCGGCAAAGATCGTTCATCCCCGCATCCACGATCGCAAAGGTCTTCGACGCTGTCTTCTTTATGAAGCGAACCCGGGTGAGCAGAACCCCCGCGTTTCCGGCCACCGACCGGCCGGGTTCGGTGATAAGCGTACACCCCGTGGGCTCGATCAGGGGAATCAGGGAGTCCATAAGCTCCCGGGGAAGCGGCGGCGCCTCGTTGTTATACGTAATCCCGAGCCCGCCGCCGATATCCATGTACCTGAGAACGATCCCCTCGTCCCGCAGACGCTCGATGAAATGAACGATCCGTTCGGTGGACGCCACAAAGGGCTCGATCTCGGTAAGCTGGGAGCCGATATGCTTGTGGATTCCCACGATCTCCGTATGGCGGAGTTTCCGGGCAAGACGGTAGCCTTCGAAGGCCTGCTCGATGGGCAGACCGAACTTGTACTTGGCAAGCCCCGTCGTGATATAGGGATGCGTACCCGCGTCGATATCCGGACTTACCCTGAGGGCGATCGGGGCCTTCTTTCCCATCTCGCCGGCGATACTGTCTATGCGACGGAGTTCTTCCTCGCTTTCGATATTGAACTGAAGAATCCGGGCACGAAGTGCGGCGCGGATCTCGTCGTCGCTTTTCCCGACACCGGCGTAAACAATCTTCTTTCCCGGAATGCCCGCCCGGCGGGCCCGATAGAGTTCTCCCCCCGAGACGATGTCCGCGCCGAGACCCTCCCCGGCAAGAACCCGCAGAACCGCTCCGTTCGAATTGGCCTTCAGGGCAAAACAGGCCACGTGGGGATACCCCTGAAACGCCTCTTCCACGGCCCGGGCGTGCCGCCTGAGGGTCGCGGCACTGTAGACGTAGCAGGGCGTGCCCACCCGGCCGGCGATCGTTTCGGCAGGGACATCCTCGGCATAAAGTCGCCCCGCTCTGTAGTTGAAATCATCCATGGTAATCCTCGCGCACCTTGTATCGGCACGGGACACGCGCAGGAGCGTATCCCGTTTTCGGAAAAGAATTGTATATCATAGCGCGTCGGGCCCTGTAAACACGAACGTGAAGCGGTAGCCGGCGACGAACCGATTTGTTCACCCTCCTGCGGAAAAAACTTCCCGGGAAAAGGAATCAGGGTGGAGCGGTGATACAATGATCCCGATAATCCGAAAGGAGATCCTGTTGTGGCAAAAACTTTCCGGGAAAAAGGGCCGGGGGGATCAAGAAATTCCGCACGGCCACAGGTTTTCCTGAAACGGCGCCCCGGTCGGAACACAGCCACGGGGAACGTAACCGAACGTGAGATCCGGAAACATCCGGAAATTCTGCGCCCGCCGGCCGTTTCAACCAATAATAACGCCGTGTGGCGGAATTTCTTGGGCGCCTCGGCCCCGGGTATATTGCCGCCGGCAAGGAGATCCCCATGACGAAAAAAAGCCGGACGGAACGTGACACCCTGGGCGAGGTTCAGGTCCCCGCCGATGCCCTCTACGGTGCGCAGACCCAGCGGGCCCGGGAGAACTTTCCCATTAGCGGGCTCAGACTCCCCCCCCGCTTTATCCGGGCCCAGGGGCTCATCAAACAGGCCGCGGCCCGGGCAAACGGCCGGCTCGGCGAACTTCCGAAAAGCGTTGCCCGGGCAATCGAACAGGCCGCGGCGGAAGTCGCCGGCGGCAGCCACGACAAGTGGTTTGTCGTTGACGTATACCAGGCGGGTGCGGGTACGAGCCAGAACATGAACGCCAATGAAGTGATCGCCCGCCGGGCTACCCAGATCCTCCGCAAGAGGAGGACAAAGGCTCCCGCCATCCATCCCAACGACCACGTCAATATGGCACAGTCCACCAACGACACGATCCCCACGGCTATCAATGTTTCCATGGCCGAGACCTGGCGTTACGATCTCCGGCCCGCCCTCAGAGCACTGAAGCGGGGACTCGATACGAAGGCCCGTGCCTGGATGAACATTATCAAATCCGGCAGGACCCATCTCCAGGACGCCGTTCCCATGCGGCTGGGCCAGGAGGTAAGCGGCTGGGCTGCGGCCCTTGGCCGGGACATCGAGCGCCTGGAACGGGCCGCGGACGAACTCCGCTTCGTACCGCTCGGTGGAAACGCGGTGGGCACGGGTATTAATGCCCACCCCCGATACCGTGCCGAAGTAATCCGTGAACTGGCGCGTTTAACGCAGATAGGTTTCAGGCCGTCGCCGAACCCTTTCGAAGGGATACAGAATGTCTCGGCGGCCCATACCATGAGTTCGGCCATGAGAGGACTTGCCCTCACCCTGGAACGAATCAGCAACGACCTGCGTCTGCTCGGGTCGGGTCCCCGCACGGGTCTTCGGGAGATCGTACTTCCGGCGGTACAGCCCGGTTCGTCCATCATGCCCGGTAAAGTCAATCCGGTGATGGCCGAAATGATGAATATGGTCTGTTGCCAGGTGATGGGAAACGATACGGCCGTGACCACGGCGGTCGGCGCGGGACAGCTTGAATTGAACGTCATGATGCCCGTGATCGCCCATAATCTTTTACAGTCCGCGACGATCCTCGCAAATGCCGTCCGGGTCTTTCTTGATCGTTGCATCAAAGGACTCAAACCCGATAAAAAGCAGTGTCGCGCGTGGGTAGAGCAGAGCCTTGCCGTTGCAACCGCACTCAATCCCGTGGTGGGATACGCCCGATCCGCCGAAGTGGCCAAGACCGCCTACCGGGAGGGGCTCACGGTAGCCGAAGTCGTCGTAAAGGACGGCATCCTGTCGGAGCAGGAGGCTCGAAGGCGGCTGGACCCGGAACGCCTCGCCTGAAGGCCCGGCGCCCTGGGGAGACGGCTTTACCGTACCGTTGCAAAAC